>CAMVJR010000005.1 GCA_947167855.1 uncultured Bacteroidales bacterium | reverse complement strand
AGAGCTGGAACAACCTCAAGAGCGACCGCATCGCCATCGGCCAGCGCCTGAAGGTCGGAAAGCGGTAAGGGTTTTTACCCCTCCGAATCACCATCCGGACACCGAATAAGCCTTTTGGTGTCCGGATGCTTCATTTTCGGCCGCCGGGACACCGAATGAGCCTTTTGGTGTCCGCGGAGACGTATTTCGGCCTTTCGTGTGTTTATAGGATAGAAGCAAAAAGTGTGTTAACTTTACGGGCCAAACGCATCCGTAAGAGTGTATAAGGAAATGGATGAGCAGACGCTGGCCAGGTACTGCTCACAAAAAGACAGAATGGCGGGAGATGAACTGTATAGGAGATATGCAGCCCGGCTGAATGCACTCTGCAGACGTTATTTGGGAGATGAGGAAGAAGCCAAGGACCTCATGTTGGAGACTCTCATTCAGGCCCTCGAAAAGATTGGCACCTACAAGTATACGGGGAAAGGTTCACTGTACGGGTGGATGAGCCGGATTGCGATCAACCGGGCCATCAACCAGATCAAGCGGCAGAGATGGAGAGTGGTTTCCCTGGACCTGATGGCCCAGGACACGATTCCGGATCCGTCGGCCGAAGACGTAGAAAGCATCCCCAAGGAAAAACTGATGGAATGGATAGGAGCGCTGCCTGGCGTGCGGAGAGCCGTCTTTAACCTGTATTGCATGGACGGATACTCGCACGATGAAATTGGCAAGATGCTGGGAATCAGTGAGAAAGGAAGCACCAGCACCCTGGCCAAGGCCCGAAAGCAGCTCAAGGAGAAGATTCAGGAATACTTAAAGGAACAAGGCCGATGAAAAAGTGGGAAGACATTGTGAAGCAAAAGATGGAAGAGTTCGACGGAACCCTTCCGGACAGCGTGCTGGCCCAATTCCACGCCCGGCAAAACAGCCAGGCCCGGAAGCCCGTCCTGTGGATATGGGCGGCGGTTCCCGCTGTGGCGGCGGCTGTGGCAGCCCTTCTGCTGCTGCATCGGCCTTCGGTACCGGAAACGGACGGAGGTGTGCAGCTGATAGAGCAGGCCCCGGTGCCGGTAGTTGAAGTAGTGGAAGAGGCCGATTCGGTGGAATTCTCAGAGCCCGTTCTGGCGCCTAAGCCTCGGCTGGTGGCCCAGGCCAAGCCTACGACGGTTGCGCCTGCCGAGCCGGTCCTGCCAGTAGCTGAGCCTGTAGAGGCCGAGCCCCAGGAAGCTGTGAACCAGGAGGAGCAGCCGGCGGGGTCTCCCTTTATTCCGGAGCCCAAGGCTGCTGCTAAGCCTGTGCGCATGAAGGTGGCTCCGGCGGCCGGTATTGTGGCTGGAGCAGGCCTTCTGGCGGCTGTGATTACGCCGCTGGTGGGCTCGGGTAGGAATCTGAGCTATGATACTGGATTTGGCAACTCGCCGGTTTTTGATTCCGGATCCGGGACTAATGATCCTGGTGAGCATTATTATGTCCCGGACGTGAATCTGCTTACCGATACCCGTACGCAGTATCCTTTTATCCGGGGCGGCGTTTCCCTGGGCATTCCGGTAAGCAAGCGGTGGAAACTCACCACTGGAGTTGAATACAGTCTGTATAAGACCTTCTTTACCTATTCGATGACCGGCGTCAAACAGCAGAGCGCCCATTATCTGGGCATCCCTGTCCGGATGGACTGGAGCATCGCTTCCAACAAGTGGCTGGATGTGTATCTGGGAGCCGGAATGGAGGGCGATTTCTGCGTGGCGGCCTCGCTTAGCGGAGAGAAGATCCAGCGGGACGGCTTCAGCTTCTCCCTGCTGGGAGCTGCCGGCGTGCAGTTCAACTGTAGCCGGCACATCGGCCTGTATCTGGAGCCGGAGCTTAGCTGGACGGTGCCTTCGGGCAGCCGGGTCCTGATGACTTACCGCAGCCAGCATCCGTTCTTCTTTACAGTGGCAGCTGGTGTACGCTTTAATTTATAGCAAATCCAATTTTTTGAAGATCCGGTCTCGAACCTCTTCGATGAGGCCTACGCCGTCAATTTCGTGGTAGCGGTTGGCTTTCTTGTAGAAGTCGATGAGGGGTTCGGTTTTGTCGTGGTAGGTCTTTACGCGGTTGGCAACCACCTCCGGGCGGGCGTCATCGGCCCTGCCTTCTATGTTGGCGCGGTGGGCGATACGCTCGTGGATGAGGTCGTCAGGAATCATGAGCGAAATGCAGCCGGTCACGGATTCACCGTTCTTGGACAGCATGGCGTCCAGGGCCTCGGCCTGGGCAATGGTACGGGGGAAACCGTCCAGCAGGAAACCCTTGACATTCTTCACGCTCTTGAACTTGGATTCAATCATTCCTACAACTACCTCGTCGGGGACCAGGCTGCCGGCCTCGATGAGGGCTTTGGCCTGCAGACCCAGCGGGGTGCCGGCGGCAATTTCACTGCGGAGAAGTTCTCCGGTGGACAGGTGGCAGAGATTGTAGCGCTCTACCATAGCGCCGGCCTGGGTGCCTTTACCAGCACCGGGAGGGCCAAAAAGTACGAAATATTTCATGCGATTTAATGGTTATTCGTCAAGTACGTAAATATCTTTGATGTTGCGGCCCAGCTCGTCGTAATCCAGGCCGAAGCCCACGATGAACCGGTTGGGGATTTCCATGGCAACGTAGTCCAGTTTGACGTGCTTCTTGTACACGTCCGGCTTGACCAGCAGGGTGCATACCTTGGAGTCTCTGACGCTGGCGTCCTGCAGGAGGTCCTTCATGGCCACGATGGTGTTGCCGGTATCCACAATGTCCTCCACAATGATGACTCTCTTGCCTTCCAGGTGGGCGGGAAGGGGAACTTCCGTCTTGATGTAGCCCGTGGACTGGGTTCCCTGATAGGAGGAAAGCTTGCAGGCCTTGAGGACCAGGGGGAATTTGACGCGTTTGAGGAGTTCGGCCGCAAAGATGATGGCCCCGTTGAGCGTGCACAGGAGCACCACGGGATCCTCGTCGGTGGCGTCGGCGTAGTCTGCGTTCAGGCGCTCTGCCAAGGCGTCGATGGCCTTCTCGATTTCTTCGTTAGGGATAAAGAGTTTGAAAGTTTTGTCGTGAAGGGTAATTTTTGGATCCATCGATTTGCAAATTTAGTTATGCAAAAATAGTAAAAAACACACAAAAATACATCTGAAACAACACAAGTTTTCAACAGGTCGCGGGGATTTCGGCCGGCTTTGCTTAACTTCCCCGTATGAGACATATTGTTTGTGTGGCCGTTGCGGCCTTGCTGAGCCTTGAGGCTGCCTCGCAGGATGCTTCCGTCCTGCGGGCGGCGCTCTATCTGTCGGGCGCTTCCAGCATCGAAGAAGTGGACCAGGACTGGATTGAGCGCCTGGAAGGAATGGTGTTTAAAGTCCGGGTAAATTCCGAGCGCCTGCGCCCGGGCATTCTGACGGAATACCAGATAGCTGCCCTGGCCGATTACCGGGCCACCTCCGGGGACATCCTCTCCTGGGAAGAGCTGATGCTGGTGGACGGCTTTGGCAGGGAAGCAGTGGAAGCCCTGCAGCCTTTCCTGTCTTTGGAGTCCCGGCGGCTTCCGGGGGCTGTAGGGAGTCCCCGTATCCGGGCCGAGGCCCTGGCGCGAACCACGTTGAAGCAAGTGGGTGTGAAGGCCAAGGTTTCCGGCGAGAACTGGCGGGTTGGAGGCGCCTGGAGGAATCCTGACTGGACCGCGCACGCCGAGGCCGATACCCGCTGGGGCCGCCTGGTCCTGGGCGATTTCAACGTCCGCTACGGCGAGGGCCTGGCCCAGTGGAGCGGCTTCTCCATGGAGAGCCTGTCCACGGTGGACGCCTTCATCCGCCGCAGCACGGGCATCTCGCCGGTCTGGTCCTACACATCCTCCTCCGTGCACCGGGGCCTGGCCTATGAGTACGGCGGGCGGCACTGGCGGGCATCGGCCTGGGGCACACTGGCGCTGGCTTTCGGTACGCGCGGAGAATATTCGGGCCGATGGGGCCAGGTAGGCGGAACCCTTGCCTGGAGCCGCTCTAATGGGCTTTCCGGCTCTGCTGATGCCCGGCTGAACCTGCGGGGCGCGGACTATACGGCCGAAGCGGCCTGGCGAAAACGTTCGGTGGCTGGGAAGGCATCGGCCCGATGGAAGGCCGGCAGTCAGGGGAAATGGGCCCTGCAGGCGCGTGTGGTGCCCTCTCAGTTCAGCGGCAAAAAGAACGGCGAATACGGACTGGCCGCCGGCTATGCGTTGTCCAGTGGCCGATGGGTGCCGCTCGCCGGCCGCACCGGATTTGGTTCATCCGTTCCTTTCTATAAACTCTCTATCACATTGGATGGCGCGCTGTTACCAGTGGGAGGCGTGGATCCCCGGCGCCTGCAGGTTCGGGGATATTTGAACTTTGACTGGCAGGTATTTTCGGCCTGGTCGCTGAGCCTGCGCCTGACAGAGCGTTACCGCAATTATGAGCCGCCCCGCACGGACTTTCGGGCCGATGTCCGCTTTGCCCACGGCCCCTGGCTTTCCGTCCTTCGCGGGGAGGCTGTCCGCTGCAAGTCCTGGGGCCTTCTGACCTACCTGGAGGGCGGGTATAAGAACGAGGTCCTGTCCACGTACCTGCGCTTTTCGGCCTTCCGCATCCCCGAATGGGCCGACCGCATCTACTGCTACGAGCGCGATGCTCCCGGCACCTTCTCCGTTCCGGCCTATTCCGGCACCGGCCTCTCCGGCTCCGTGGTGGCCGGCTACAAGCTCCGCCTCTGGCGCCTCACCTTCAAGGCCAACCTCCGCGCCGCCTACATGCTCCGCGTGGGCCGTGCCCCCACCCCAACCCTGAACTTCCAGCTCCAGTGCACCTACTGACCCACCCCGCGGACACCAAAATGCCCATTCGGTGTCCTGGCGGCCGAAAATGAAGCATGCGGACACCAAAACTGAGAAATGGTGCCCGAAACAATAAAGATAATAGTTATGGCATACGAAAAGAACGATTACTGGGACCGGGAACGGGAGTGTGAACGGTTATTTGCGGCCGGTGGACCGTATTATTTCATCTCCACGGAGGATTTGGACTGGACACTGTATGATAATCCGGAGGAATTCATAGTGGGGACCAATCTAATTGCCATTGCGTCGGCCCGGTCCGGTTTTATGATTTTGGATGATATCCAGATGAACAGCCATCATCACATAATGGGCACAGGATCATTCGATAAGGCCTGTTGTTTTGCAGAGATACTTCACGAAAATGAACGGAAATACCAGCGTTCTCTGCAAAAGCCCGCACTGAAAGAATGGAATATAAGGATAGATGAAACGCTGGATCTGAAATCCTTTAGAAACAGGATCGCTTATACAGACCGGAACGCATATGTCGCCCGTCTGGACAGTATGCCCACCGGGTATCCATGGGGATCGGCCAGTCTGTTCTTCAACGGGAACTTGCGGCTCATGAATCAAGGAATTCCGTTTGACAAAGTGGGAGGACGGGAGAAAAGGATTATCTGCCGTTCTCATGATACAGACTTGCCGAGTCATTACCGCGTTTGCGATGGAATGATACTCAGAAGCAGTTTTGTGGATTATCACGCAACGGAAGCCCTTTTTAACAGCGCCAATCAGTACTTTACCCTCCTTACACGAAGGGGGGAGGCCGATGTGGAGATAGCAGCCAAGCTGGGTGAAAAGATTCAGCTTCCAACCGAAGAAGTTTTTCAGATAGTCAGCAGCTGGTTTCAGGGGCAGAATCTCCGTACTCTTGAACTCGAGGCGCGCTTGAATGCAGCCAAGATGATGAAACAGCGCCTTGCTTCCTCAAATCGGCAAATAACACATGTACTTCGTTTACCTGCAGCAGATGTGGACCGGATGTTTCCGAAAGCAGAATAACACTAGTACCTTTCGTAGGTGATGTCACCTATTTTGACTTGACCGTTGTCCAGGAAGAGAATGGGGGCTTCGTAGTATTTATCGGATTCGGCGCCGGGGTAATAGTAGTCATCGTTAACCAAGTAATTCCAGGGATATTCTCGGTAGAGTTTGCCGTCTTTTATGTAGTAATGAAGCGGTTCGTCGGATTCTTCCCCAGAGCCGTCTTTATAGAAAGACGTGTATACATCCTCACCCTTCTCCTTGAAGAAGCGGAGACAAGGGACCATCATATATCCATCATACTTCACATCGGGATTGGTTTTGCTCACGTACACATAGGGGACGCGTCCGGCCCCGTCAACTGGGGCATTGTAAGTGTAGACATACACAGAATTCTCGAAAGACCCGTTGGCATAAACGGGACACCACGAGCCCTGAAGGCCCTCCACGGGGTATTTTTCACAAGCTGCCAGCGCAAGCAGACCAGCAATAAGAAGTACGGCTTTGATCGTTTTCATAGTTACAAATTATAACATTTCTACGATTAAAACACGGCACCCCAGGAAATACGTCTCCGTGCGGACACCAAAACCGCCATTCGGTGTCCCGGCGGCCGAAAAAGAAGTGTGCGGACACCAAAATGCCCATTCGGTGTCCTGGCGGCCGAAAATGAAGCATCCGGACACCAAAAGGCCCATTCGGTGTCCTGACGGCCGAAAAAGAAGTGTGCGGACACCAAAATGCCCATTCGGTGTCCCAGCGGCCGAAATAAACTCATCCGGACACCAAAACCGCCATTCGGTGTCCCGGCGGCCGAAAATGAAGCATCCGGACACCAAAACCGCCATTCGGTGTCCTGACGGCCGAAAATGAAGCATCCGGACACCAAAAGGCTTATTCGGTGTCCTGACGGCCGGGCAATTCATTTTTCTAAGAAAAATGCGTATATTTGTTGGATTAAACCTAGAACCTACCTGTATGCACAGAATCTTTCTGCCCATATACCATTTTTTCAAAGGGCACAAGGCATTGATGTATGCCATCTTGATCGCAACCACAGTTGTCTTTGGCTGGTTTGGAGCCAAGTTGCAGTACGAGGAAGACATTATCAAGCTGCTCCCCCGCTCCTCCACTTCCAACGAACTCGCTTTCAGTGACATCGGCCTTATTGACAAGATCTTTGTCCAGGTCACGTCGCGGGATACCCTCAATCCGGTAAGTCCGGACGAACTGGGAGCCATCGCAGAAGAATACTGCAACATCCTGCAGCAGCGGGACAGCGCTACGCACTACCTCAAGGGCGTGCTGGTGGCCCTGGACATTGACATGGCCCTGGGAGCCATGGACTTCGGCCTGAACCATCTTCCCTCTTTCATTGATACGTCCTGGTATGCCCAGATTGAGAAGGCCCTGGAGCCCAAGGCCTTTGCCGAGCAAATGGCCAAGAACTACGAGCTGGTGATGGAAGACGAAACCGGAGACGATACCCAACTGGTCTCCATGGATCCGCTCAACCTGCGTGCGGCCCTGCTGGGAGAAATCCTGGGACAGGACGCCAGCATGGGCGGCATCACCATTGACGGCGGTCACCTCCTGTCCCCGGACAAGACCGTGGCTCTGGCCCTCCTCTCCCCTTCCTTCACTTCCACCAACTCCGGTGCCTGCACCAAGCTGGTGAACATGATGGACAAACTCAAGCACGAGGTAGAGGCCCTGCATCCGGAGATCCGCATCCTGGTCCACGGCAATCCGCAGGGCAGCGTTTCCAACGCCGGCACCATCAAACGGGACCTCATGTGGTCCATCGGCCTGTCCCTGATTCTCATCCTGGTTATCATGCTCCTGAGCTTCCACAGGGTGGCTTTCCTGTGGCAGCAGTTGGTTCCCGTGCTGTACGGCACCCTCTTCGCCATGGCCTGCATGTACTGGCTCAAAGGCGGCATGTCCCTGATGGCCATGGGTATCAGCGCCATCGTCCTGGGCGTGGCCATCAGCTACTGCCTGCACGTGCTCATCCACTACTACTACGTGAGTGACACGGAGCAGATGCTTAGGGAAGAGTCCACTCCCGTATTCATGGGCTGCGTCACCACCATCGGTGCCTTCATGGGCCTCATCTTCACGGAGAGCGAACTGCTCAGCGACTTCGGCCTGTTTGCCACCTTTGCCCTCATCGGCAATACCCTCTTTGCCCTGATCTTCCTGCCCCACTTCCTCAAGCCGGAGCAGATCCACTACAAACATACGCACGGTTTCCCGCTCATCGAGCGCATCAACAACCTGCCCTGGGACCGCAACAAATGGTTCATCGGCGCCCTGGTCATTGCCATCATCGTGGGCATCTGCTACAGCCCCAAGGTCAAGTTTGACAGCGATCTCATGAACCTGGACTTTGACAACGCCGAGCTTCGCGAAAGCCAGGACCTCTACAACCGCAAGAGCGCCGACGGTTTCGCCCACCAGTACTTCGCCGCCTGGGACGACAACAACCTGGACGAAGCCCTGGAATACAACAAAGGCCTGGTCAAGGCCCTGGATTCGTTAAAGGCCGATGGTCTCGTGAAAGGCTACGTCCCCGTGGCCAAGCTGCTGCTGCACTCCACGCAGGACCAGCAGATGCGCATCAACGCCTGGAACCACTTCTGGACCCGCGACCGCGTGCGGGAGATGCGCCGCCGCTTCTACGAGGCCGAATACCAATACGGCCTGCCCAGCGGCTTCTACGCCCCCTTCATGGACCTCATCCAGAACACCTATGAGCCGGGCAACATCGTTACCTCCGGCATCGTACCGGAAGGCCTGCTCTCCAACTATGTGGAGCAGCAGGAAAGCGGCCGATACATGGTGTACACGGAAGTCTCCTACGACATAGCAGACCAGAACAAGGTCTGGAAGGCCCTCACCTCCGTAGACCACGTGCTGGTGCTGGAGCCCTTCTTCTACTGCCGCGACATGGTGGAAATCATCCACGACGACTTCAAGACCACCCTCTGGATCTCCAGTGTCTTTGTGTTCATCGTCCTGCTCCTGAGCTTCATGAACATCTGGATCGCCCTGCTGGCCTTCTTCCCCATGTTTGTGAGCTGGTATGTGATGCAGGGCTACATGGCCATCTTCGGCCTGGAATTCAACCTCATCAACATTGTGATCTCCACCTTTATCTTCGGTATTGGCGTAGACTATAGCATCTTTGTGATGGAGGGTCTGCTCACCGAAGCCCGCCACGGAGAAACCAAGATGCTGGAATACCACAAGGTGGCCATCTTCTTCAGTGCCCTGGTGCTGTGCATCGTGACCTTCTCGCTCATCTTTGCCCGTCACCCGGCCATCCATTCCATCGGCCTGATTACCCTGATCGGCATGGCTTCCACCATCCTGATCACTTACTCCTTACAGCCATTCCTTTTCCGCCTGCTGGTCAAGATTCCTTTCTTCCGGCGCGGATTCCGTATACCTGAAAAGTAATGAACCTGGACGCACAACTATACCTGAACCTGATCAAGGGCGGCACAGCCCGCCTGGCGCAAAACCGCCAGGATATCAATAACCTCAATGTTTTCCCCATTCCGGACGGAGACACCGGGGACAACATGTACATGACCATCGAAGCCGGTACGCAGGCTTCCGGAAACACGCTCTCAGAAATGGCCGCCGCCGTTTCGCAGGGCATGCTGCTGGGCGCCCGCGGCAATTCCGGCGTCATCCTCTCGCGCATCTTCGCCGGCATGGGAAAGGCCTTCCAGGGCCTCAAACAGGCCGATAGCAAGCAGTTCAACGCCGCCATGAAGGCTGCGGTGGAAGAAGCCTATCACGCCGTTTCCCAGCCCGTAGAAGGCACCATCCTCACCGTCCTGCGGGAAGGCGTGGCGGCAGCCGAAGGATCGGCCAGCATCGAGGAGTTCTTTGACCTCTGGATTGCCGGCATGGACCTGAGCCTGCAGCACACCCCGGACCTGCTGGACGTTCTCAAAAAGGCCGGCGTGGTGGACAGCGGCGGCGCAGGCCTGCTCTGCATCGCAGAAGGCATGCGCGACGCCCTGCACGGAAGATCCCCGATCGGAGATACCGTCATGGCCGACACCGATCGGCCATCTACTCCCAAAGTAGACTTCAACGCCTTCACGGAAGACAGCGTGCTGGAGTTTGGCTATTGCACCGAATTCCTCCTCCGCCTGCAGCGCTGCAAAGTGGACCTGGACTCCTTTGACGAGTCCGTGATCCACGACTGGCTGGAAACCCAGGGAGATTCCCTGGTCTTCTTCCGCGACGGTTCCATCATCAAAGTGCATGTGCACACCAAGGATCCCGGCGCCGTCCTCACCAAGTGCCGCGAATGGGGCGAATTCCTCACCATCAAGGTGGAGAACATGACCCTCCAGCACCACGAGAACCACATGGACGAGCGTTTCAAGCGCACCGGAAAAGCCCTGGGCATTGTCACGGTAGCCACCGGCGCCGGCCTCACCCAATCCTTCAGGGACATGGGGGCCGATGCGGTTATCGAAGGCGGACAGACCATGAATCCTCCGGTGGACCGCTTCCTGGAAGCGTTTAACGAGGTAGGGGCCGATACCATCCTGGTGTTCCCCAACAACAGCAACATCATCCTCACGGCCCAGCAGGCTGCCCAGCTGTACGAGAAATCCAAGATTGTTGTCATTCCCACCCATACGCTGGGAGAAGGCTACTACGCCATGGCCAACCTGGACGCCGAGCTGCCGCTGGAAGAGCTCACCGAGGTCCTCAAACAGGCCGCCGCATCCGTTATCACCGGCTCCGTCTCCAAGGCCATCCGCGACACCGCCGACGCCCGCACCGGAGAATACATCGGCTTCAGCGGCAAAGAAGTGCTCTGCTGCTGCCCTGAGAGAAAAGACACCGTGATTACCCTGGCCCAGAAGCTGGAGGCCCAGCATGCCGATATCGTGATGCTCCTGCAGGGAGCCGATGCATCGGCCCAGGAAGCCCAGGAGCTGCAGGCCGCCCTCCAGAAAGCCTATCCCCTGTCCGAGGTCATCCTCCTGGACGGCGGGCAACCCGTTTACGATTATATTTTAGTGCTATGTTAAAGATATACACAGACTCCGATACCGACATCACCCCTATTGAGGCGGCTGAATACGGTTACAAACTCATCTCCATGCCTTACAGCGTGGATGCCAAGACCACCTATCCTTACGTAGATTTCGAGACCTTTGACGGCCACGCCTTCTACGACATGCTGCGCGGCGGCGTCCTACCCACCACCAGCGCTATTTCCAAGGAACAGTATATCAACTACTTCGAGGAAGACTTCAAGGAAGGAAACGAGATCCTGTACGTGCATTTCTCCCGTGCCATGACCAACACCTTTGACGTCATGGACCAGGCCGTGGCCGAGCTCAAGGCCCAGTACCCGGGCGTGCGCTTCGAGGAGATTGACACCAAGGGCATCACCACCATCAGCTACGCCATCGTACGCGAGGTGGGAGACATGGTCAAGGCCGGCAAGACCCTGGACGAGATCCTGGAATGGGCCAAGACCGAGGTAGACCACTTTGCCATGTATTTCTTTGCCGATGACCTCAAGTTCTTCCGCCGCAGCGGCCGCGTAAGCGGACTTGCCGCCACCATGGGCACCCTCATCGGCGTCCGTCCCCTCATCCACATGAGCCAGGCCGGCAAGATGGAATCCATCGGCACCGTCAAGGGCCGTCCCAACGCCATGAAGGCCCTGGTAGACAAGGTGGCCGAACTGGGAGACAACATTGACAAGCACCGCATCTGCATCGGCCATACCGACGCCCCCGAGATTGCCCAGGAGATTGGCCGCATGATTGAGGAACGCTTTGGCAAGCAGAACATTGTGTATGTGTATGTGAACCCCACCGCCGGCAGTCATTGCGGCCCCAACGGCGTTGGAGTCTGCTTCCACGCCATTCATAGATAATTATGATAGAAGTTAGAGAAGTCAAAACCAAAAAGGAGCAGAAGCAGTTCCTGAACTTTGCCCTGGACCTGTACAAAGGCAATAAGTACTTTGTACCGCCGCTGTATATGGACGAGAAGAAGATGTTCGGCAAGGACTACGTCTACAACAGCAGCTGCGACTGGACCTGCTTCATGGCCTACAAGGACGGCAAACCCGCCGGCCGCATCCAGTGCATCATCCAGAAGGACGCCAATGCCAAGAACAAGGAAAAGCGCTGCCGCTTCTCCCGCTTCGACGCCATCAACGACCTGGAGGTTTCCCGCGCACTCTTTGAAAAGGCCGAAGCATGGGCTCTTGCAAAGGGCATGGACACCGTGGTGGGACCTCTCAACTTCTCCGACCTGGAGCGCGAAGGCATGCTGGTGGAGGGTTTTGAAGAGCCCGCCACCTTTGAGCAGAACTACAACTTCAGCTACTACAAGGACCACGTGGAGGCCCTGGGCTACCAGAAGGAGATTGACTGGACCGCCAGCCGCCTGTACGGGCCCGAGAGCCAGGAAACCATGGAAGAGATGGAGCAGCTGGAGGCCTTTATCTTCAAGCGCTACAAGCTGCATTACGGTACCGCCAAGAACGGTCCCCAGCTTCTGAAGAAGTATGCCAGCGGCCTCTTTGACCTGCTGGACGCCTCCTACGAGGGACTGTACGGAACGGTTCCCTTTACCGAGGGCATGCGCAAGCTGGTGCTGGAGAACTTTGCCATGGTCATCAACCCCAAGTTTACGGCCGTGGTACTGGACGAGAACGACAAGATTGTCTGCTTTGGCCTCTCCTTCCCCGGTCTGGCTCCCGCCCTGGTGGGAACCCGCGGAAAGTTAACGCCGCTCACGGCCCTCAAGCTCCTCTACTACATCAAGCGCCCCAACATCCTGGACCTGTGCCTGATTGGCGTGGATCCCGAATACATGAACCGCGGCGTATCCGGCGCCCTCTCCCTGTCCATCATGAAGATGCTGCAGACCAACCCGCGCGTCAAATGGGCCGATACCAACCTGAACCTGGAAGACAACTACGCCATCCTGAACCAGTGGCGTCGCTTCAAGAGCGAAGAATGCAAACGGTACAGAGCTTACGTTAAGAAACTGGTATGATTAAGATATTGATTGACTGCTTTGGTGGCGACCACAGCCCGCAGGCACCCGTAGAAGGCGCCCTGGCGGCTTTGGCCAAGAATCCGGACCTATATATAATCCTGTGCGGAGATGAGGAAATCCTGCGCAAGGAACTCGCCGGAAAAACCTACGACGCCTCCCGCGTGGAGATTGTGCACGCCCCGGAAGTGATTGGCTGCAACGAAAAGCCCACGGACGTGGTGCGCCTCAAACGCAACTCCTCCATGATGAAGGGCATCATCCTGCTGCGGGACCGGGACGACATTGCCGCCATGGTATCCACCGGCTCCACCGGAGCCCTGGTCACCGGCGCCCTGGTGCGCCTGGGCCGCATTCCCGGTGTCATTCGGCCCGCCTTCTGCCCCATCCTTCCCACCATGGACGGCGGCATCGTGGGCATCTGCGACAGCGGAGCCAACGTGGAGGTCACCAGCGCCCATCTGCGTCAGTTTGCCATCATGTCCTCCCTCTACATGGAGAACGTGTATGGCGTCAAGAACCCGCGTGTAGCCCTCCTTAACGTAGGGAAAGAGGCCGAAAAGGGAGACGACGTGCGCCGCGAGGCCTACGGCCTGCTGCAGGAAACGGAAGGCCTGAACTTCGTGGGCAATATGGAAAGCCGCGACCTCCTGAGCGGCAGCTACGACGTAGTGGTGGCCGATGGTTTCAGCGGCAACGTGCTGGTGAAAACCACCGAAGGCACCGCCCTGGAGCTCCTGAAAAAGCTCAAGGGAGAGATTTTCAGCCGCACGCTCTACAAGCTGGGGGCCCTACTCATGAAGAAGATGTTCAAGGACCTCAAGGAGTTCATGAACTACCAGAACTACGGCGGCAGCGTGCTCCTGGGCACCTCCAAGGTAGTGGTCAAGGGTCACGGCTCCTCCAAGGCCGTAGCCGTAGAGAAGTGCATCGAGCAGGCCTACAAGATGGAAGTGAGCCAGCTCTCCGGCAAAATTGAAACCGAAATCGCTAAATACGAACATTATATCGACTAACGTCATACCCGGTTTAACCGGGTATCTATTCTTTAAACTATGTTTGAAAAAGTACAAACCATTCTGGCCAAGCAGCTCCGCGTAGACGCTTCCAGAATTACCCCCGAATCCCAAATCAAAAAAGACCTGGGAGCCGATTCCCTGGATATCCTGCAGCTGCTGATGCGTATCGAAGACCAGTACGGAATTGTGATCCCCGACCAGGCCCTGGCCCAGTTTAATACCGTGGGCGACGTGGTCAAATATCTTGAACAACAGGAAGTTAAATTATAAATCCTCCACCAATGGTTCAGGTCTATTGTAAAAACACAAAAGAGAGCAAGCGCTTCCCGGAAGGCACCTCCCTCCTGCAGATGCTTGCCGAGTTTGACTGCCATCGGCCCTACCCCATTGTCTCCGCCAAGGTGAACAATGTGTCCCAGGGCCTGAAGTTCAAAGTCTACCAGAACAAAGACATCGAGTTCATCGATGTCCGCGAATCCAGTGGGATGCGCGTGTACTGCCGCTCGCTCTTTTTCATGCTTTACAAGGCCTGCTGCGATGTCTTGCCGGAGAGCAAGCTCTATGTGGAGCATCCCATCTCCCACGGCTATTTCTGCCATATCAGAAAGGCCGATAACAGCCCCATCACTCCGGAGGACATCCAGAAAGTATCGGCCTGCATGCAGGAGCTGGTGAAGAAGGACCTTCCCTTCCACCGCTACGACGTGCAGACGGAAAGAGCCATCAAGGAGTTCAAGAAGGCCGGTTTCGAAGACAAGGTGCGCCTGCTGGAAACCAGCGGAGAAGCCTATACGGACTACTACACGCTGGGAGATACGGCCGACTTCTACTACGGCAAGCTGGTGCCCTCTACCGGTTACCTCACCGTCTGGGGCCTCCAGCCCTACCACGACGGCGTGCTGCTGCAGATTCCCTCCTGGGAAGACCCCAGCCGCGTGGCCGACTATGTGGACCAGCCCCGTACCTTCGAGATGTTTACGGAGGCCCTGCGCTGGAACATCATCATGGGCCTGAGCACGGTAGGAGACGTCAATGAAGCCATTCTGAGCGGCCGCGCCAGCGAGCTCATCCAGATAGCGGAAGCCCTCCAGGAAAAGAAGATCGTCCAGATTGCCGAAGAGATCGAGCGCCGCTACAACGACAAGGATACGCCCCTGCAGGTGGTGCTCATCACCGGTCCTTCCTCTTCCGGTAAAACCACTTTCTGCAAGCGCCTTTCTATCCAGCTCAAGGCCTGCGGACTGCATCCCATGACCGTAAGTACGGACGACTACTTTGTGAACCGCGAAGAGACGCCCCGCTTCCCCGACGGATCCTACGACTTCGATAACTTCGATACCGTGGACCACGACCTGATGGAGAGCGACATCATGAAGCTCATCGCCGGAGAAGAGGTGTCCGTGCCGGAATTCAACTTTACCACAGGCCTCCGGGAATACAACGGAAAGAAGCTCAAGCTGGGAGAAGGCCGAATTCTCCTGATCGAAGGCATCCACGCCCTCAATCCCAACCTGACCCGCAAGATCCCCGAGAGCGCCAAGTTCAAGATCTTCATCAACACCCTTACGGGAACCCTCCTGGACGACCACAACAGCATCCCTACCAGCGACAACCGCCTCCTGCGGCGCATTGTGCGTGATTACAACGCCGGTGCCTTCACGGCCCGGCAGTCCATCTCCAACTGGCAGAACGTGCTGGATGCCGAGGAAAAGTGGATCTATCCTTACCAGGAAACGGCGGACGTGATGTTCAACAGTGCCTACCTCATTGAGTTTGCGGTGCTCAAGAACCACGCGGAGCCCATCCTCCGCAGCGTTCCCCAAAACTGCGCAGAGTACGCCGAGGCCCACCGCCTCCTCAAGTTCATCCACTATTTCACCCCCGTGCCGGATAAAGAAATTCCCGCCACATCGCTGCTACGGGAATTCATCGGAGGCTAACCCAGTACAGGATTGGCGTAAATCTTCAGAAGGATATCTCTCAGTTCCGGGGGATATTCTTTTGTTATTTTATCTACATGGGCCACAAACGTCTCTTTTTCGGCGTTCGTGTAGGTATGCTCACGTTTTCCGCTCAGCAGGTCGGCCGCAATGTAGTTGTTGGGATACAGGCGGTAGGCCGCTTTGATGCGGGCATCAATCAGATCGGCCACACCCTTGTTAAAATCGGGATTGGTGGCATTGGCAAACTGCTCCAGCTCTTCGCGGCGCAGGGGCTCGCAGACGGCCAGGTGCACGCGGCCCTTGGGCTGGGTAACGCCCGTGAGGATGCTGTTCAGGTCTTCTCCCGGCTTCTTGATATACGGCTGGCCGGAACTCTTGGCGTAGAGCTCCAGGGCCTTTAATTCGTCGCAGGGCTCCCATTCGTAGGAGATGGCCAGTGGAGCAATATTCAGCTCTGCCAGGCTGGCTACGCGGTCTTCTCCGCCGGAGAGGTTGAACATCTTGATGATGCCCTGGTCCGTGAGGTCCTTTCCGTCCTTGGTGCGTCCGTTGCGCTGGGCAATCCATACGCTCTCCTTCTTCTCGGTGATGGCGTAGCGGATGTACTGGGACACATACTGGCTCTTGAGCAGGAAATCGCGGGCCGATGTGACCGTGGTGGGCCGCTCGATGCGGAACATCTTGTTGCTCCGGCCCACGTCAATCACCATCTGTCCCTGCATGAGGTTGGCTCCGAAGGTGATTTCGGAGGTCCTTCGGCCCGCATCCGTCAGCAGAACCTGCAGGAAACCGGCATCCATCATGATGTCGCGGTGGTTGGACACGAAGAGGTAGTCCTTGTTAGGGTCCAGGCGCTCCATGCCGGAGACGGACAGGCCATCCGTGGTCTTGTGGGCAATGGCATAAATGACCTTGTACATCACCCGCATCTGGAACTCTTCCACGGTACGGCAGCTGCCCAGCAGCACCGCTACCTCCTGCACCGGGGTGTCCGGGAACAGGAAGTCACAGACCAGCGGGAAATACTTGTCGGACACGATCCGCTGCATGGCGGCAGGGATCTCCGAATCGTAGTAGGGGCGAATATCGTCAAACATGTTTGGCGCGTTTATCAATGAATTTCACGGGTTTACGGGACTTGGCCGGGAAGTTGATGGCCGCCACTTCCGGGACGGGCAGGATCTCGATGGTGGGCGCCACGCGGATGCGGGAGCGGAAACGGTCCTTGAGGTCCTTGATGGGGTCAAACTCGGGCTGGTACTTGAGGCCCAGCTGCACCACCACGTCGTCGGTTCCGGCTTCGGAATCCTGCACAATGACCACGTAGTTCTCTACATACGGGGTATTGTCCAGCACATCGTTCACGGCCGGCGGATACAGGGTGGTACCCTTGAGTTTGATCATATTGTTCTTGCGGCCCACCAGCGGCGTAAGGCGGTAGCTGTAGCGGCCGCACTTGCACCGTTCGGTAATCTTGGCCGCCATGTCTCCGGTACGGAAACGCAGCAGCGGCATGCCTTCCACGCCCAGGGTGGTAATCACAATCTCACCCACCTGGCCGTCGGGCACCGGCAGGTTGTCTTCTCCAATGATTTCCACAATAATGAGCTCCGGATGCACGTGGCCTCCGCAGCCGTAGGGGCACTCGGAGAAGGTAGCTCCCATCTCGGTGGAGGAATAGGTGGCAAAGAGCTCCACATCCCACTTTTCCTTGATACGGCGACCCAGCAGGTTCAGGTCAAAGTTCTGGTCCCGCATGCCTTCACCAATGCCGATGATGCGCTTGATGGAGGAGTTCTTATAGTCGATGCCGTGGTCCTCTGCATACTGGATAAGCCGCAGGATGAAGGACGGCACGCACATGATGGTGTCCGGCTTGAGGCGGTTGATGGTATCCCACTGCAGTTCGGGGATGCCGTTGCCCACGCGGATGATGCTGGCGCCCAGCTTCCGGATGCCCAGGAAATAGGCCAGGCCGGCCATGAAGCGCTTGTCGATGGTGGTCATGAGCTGCACAATGTTGCCCGGGCCCAGGCCGGCGCACTCGAAGCTCTTCTTCTCGTTATAGGCCAGGCGCTCCAGGTCCTTGTCCGTGCAACCAAACGTTACCGGATCTCCCAGCGTGCCGGAAGTGGTCACATAGTCCACCACCTTCTCCTTGGGGCAGCAGAGGAACTCGTCGTTAAACAGCTGCAGGTCCTTCTTCTCCGTAAAGGGAATCTTCTGCAGATCCTCTATGGTGCGGATCTTCTCAATATCGATGTGGTACTTCTCAAACATGCGCTGATAGTACTTGGAGTTCTCCTTCAAGTAAACAAGTGCATCGTGCAGTAAACCTTCCTGAAAAGCCTTAATCTCTTCTGGTTTCTTAAACTCAATGTCCATATTCATGTAGCCATTCTATAAACAGTGCTTGCCACTGTTTGGTCTCTTCGTTCTGTTTCTCCGGATTGGCTCCAAAGCCATGTCCTCCGGTAGCGTATTGGGTATACAGATGGGGAATCTGCCTGGCGGTTAAGGCCGAATCCAGCAGTTCCGAATTCCGATAATCTACAATGGGATCGTCCACGCAGTTGAGCAGGAACACGGGGGGCGTATCGGCCTTCACGTGTTTCTCCAGGGACATCGAGTCACGCATCTCCTGCTTGAGCACCGTCCATTCTCCCAAAAGGCCCAGCCGGGACCGCTTGTGCACCGGAGGGGCCGATAGGGTCACCACCGGATAGATAGGTGCCACAAAATCGGGCCGAAGGGATACTTCCGGCTCAATCCCGTACTTGGACAGGAAGTTGGTGTTGAAGTACTCCCCTGCACTCATCACCAGATGCCCGCCGGCACTGAAGCCAATGGCCCCTACAGGGCCGTTATAACGCTCTCTGACCAGCTGGATAGCCCTCTGGATATCACAGATCATATCCGGGTGCCGATGGCCCCGAATAATCGTACGATACTTGGAAGCAAACTCAAATTTGCCGGCCACCCTGTACTTAAGAACATAGGCGGCATATCCCTCCGAAGCCAGCCATTTAGCCACACTCGTCCCCTCGGTCTCCATATCGTGCCAGTGATAGCTTCCTCCAGGGCACACAACAATCGCAGCCCGGGGCTCCCCTTCCGGCAAATACTCCGTCAAAGTCACACTCCGGTTCTTGCACTTTGTTCCCTCCCAGATCCTCTCTTGGGAGAACACCGGAATGCTCAGCAGGAGCAGGAGGATAGATAGTACAAAACCCTCCGGGGCTACGCCCAGTTTAATTTTATTTATCCTCCTGCTTTTCATACCATTCAACGTAAAAGTGTCTCATATCACGGGTGAAGGCGGCTATATCGGCGTCTTCGGGGACCTGTACCCGTTTCCCAATCTCCAGGGTCAGAGGGTGGAAACGGAGGAAGAAATCGTGTTTGGGAAGGGCTTCGTGGAAGCCTCGGATCAGGAGCGGGAGCACATCCATTCCCAACTCCCGGGCGGTGAGGAAGGCTCCGCGGTGGAATCGGCCTATCTTGCCATCCAGGGTGCGGGTTCCCTCCGGGAAAATGACCACGGAGTAGCCTTCGGCCACCATCTTCTTTACATGCTCGCTATTGACGGACAGGCCCCAGGAGGCCGGGAAATAGCCGGCTTTGCGGATGACGCCTCCGTAGAACGGGAACTTCCAGACCCAGTCGTTGGTCATGAATATGAGCTTGGGCTGGAGGGCAATCAGGGCCAGCACATCCAGGTGACTCTGGTGATTGCACACGTAGACGGCCGGCTTGGAGAAGTCTTCTCCGTACGGGTTCTTAAGGGTGAACTTGCAGCCGGGAATCAAGTGGATGGCCCAGCTGGCTACGCGGCGCACCACCTTGTTGTAGGCCGGCCCCTGCGGGAAAAACAGGGCCAGAAGGGTCAGCAGGGACATCCAGATCACCATCATGAGGGCAATGTACACCGTAGCCAGCATACCGGCAATGGTGAGCGGTTCTGAGCGCTTGACGCCGTGTTTGAAGTGCAGCCAGCGATACACGATGGGCGGCAGGTAGCAGGCCATGGCCACCACGGTAATCATACCAATCACCGTTACCAAGCCCAGGGATTGCAGGGCCGGATGCTTGGCAAATACCAGCACGCCAATGCCTATAAACATGATGATGGCACTCAGCACCACGGCATTGCCGTAGGAGTGCAGGATCTTTTTGCCGGTCTTATACTCGTATTCCAGGCCCTCGGTGATGAAGATGCTGTAGTCATCTCCCATACCAAAGATGAACGTGGCCAGGATGATATTGACGATATTGAATTCCAGGCCGGTCAGGCCCATGATGCCGCGGATCCAGATCCAGCTTACGGCCAGCGGCAGGAAGGCGATGAGCGTCAGTTCCAGCGAGCCAAAGCTGATCCACAGGAAGATGAGGACAATGAGACTGCAAACCAGGCCGATGGTATCGAAATCCTGCGACAGCGAGCTAACCAGCGTGCCGGCCACGTTCTCCTGCGGGGCAAAGTCCACCGGCTGGAAATAAGCCCTTTCCTGGGGCTCCCAGGTGGTATCCAGGGCATCAAAGAAAGGCTGGAAGCCATGGGCGGTGAAGCCGGCCTTGAGGCCTTCCTCAATCAGAAGGTCCGGAACATCCTGATGCCGCTCCCAGAATGCATTCCACAGGCCGATTCTCTCCTCCTGCTCTTCGAGGGAAGGGATGGGGAAAGCATCGGGGGCCAGGGACAGGGATTCCAGCAGGGCAAAGCCCCGGGACTGGCTGGCCGTCATATAATTGATGTTGTGGAGATTGGAATCGAACTTGAGTTTCTTGCCCGTAAAGGCAAAGAGCACCGTGAGGCCCAGGAACAGCATGAAGATGGCCCGGCGGCTCTTGGTACCCGGATGGAAATAGCGAGCTGGATCCAGCTGGATCACCTTTCTCTCCCCCTCACACACCGGCACAAATACCGGCAGGAACACCAGCACAAATAGGATGGTACCCACCAGCATCACGGCCCCGATGAAGCCAAAGTCGTGCAGGGCTTCGGATTTTAGCAGCAGCAGGCCCAGGAAAGCGCCCACGGTGGTAATGTTACCGGTAAGGAGCGGGTCTATCTGCTCGGCCAGAGCCTGGCGCCGGTCCGGGCAATACTTTAGATGGTCAATATAATGCAGCGGATAATTGACGGCAATGCCGATAACCGTACAGCCTATTCCCAGCACAATGATGCTCACGCTGGCCTTGAAGCAGGCGATGATGCCCAGGGAGAAAACGGCCCCCACGGCAATGGAGATGAGGATCCACAGCACATCCTGCACCCGCTTGTAGCTGAACCACAGCACCAGGCAGATCAGGACCAGGGCAAAGGCCAGGGCCAGGAAGGAATCCGTCTTGATGCGGCGGGCATTCTCAACGGCCACTTCGGGGCCGCCCGTAGAGAAGATCTGGACGGCAGGATGGGCCTTCGAACATTCCTCCTTGAGGCTGTTCAGGGCCGCCAGCAATTCCCCGTTCCTAGCGCTCTCCGAGCTGCCGTACGGGGAGTCAAAGAAGAGGATCTCCGTATCCTGCAGCGAGGCGGGTTGAGCCTCCTGCAGCCGGTTCAGAACGGGTGAATAAAGGCCCAGCGGGTCACTTCTTAAATATCTGCTGGTAAAAGGATTACCCGTAGTTAGTGAAAGCTTGTCTTCCTGTAATTTGGAGGCGATATAACCCGGCACAGCCAGCAGGGAATCCATTCTCCGGTAGTCTTTTTCCTGAAGGAAATAGGGCCAGTTGGAGTTCAGGAAATCAAATACTTCTGCCACCTGTTCCCCGGCCGCTCCTTCATAGAGCTCGATCTCCGGGAACACTTCCTCCCAACGATCCTGGAAGTCGTACACGGCATCCTGTCTTTCTTCCGGCGAACCGCCCTGGAAGAAGACGGCCATCTTCTCGTCTCCGGCCGTTTCCTGGAGCTGTTCCCGGGAATCTTCCGGCAAAAATGCGCTGATATCTTCCTGGAATTGCAGGCGCAGGGCACTTAAAACGCTGAGGGTGAGAAGCACAACCAGCAGAAGGACTGCCCAGCCCTTATGGGCGCGCAGGAAATCGTGCAGTTTTAGGATTAGATTTCTCACCGAATCGTCGTTTTACATTTTACAAATGTAATAAAAATCCGGCTAGAAAAGAAGGATTACTTTCCCAGGATTCGTCTGAGCAGGGTCCGGGGCCAGCCATACACCAGGCTGATGAGCAGCAAAACCGTATTGAGAATGGAGATTCTGAAGAAGTCTGCGCCGGGCCTAAAATGGGAAACCCGGTCCTCCGGATAAGACACCCTAACGGCTACCGGCTTGAGTTCCAGGCCTTTCCAGGCGCTGAAAACCAGCAGGGCCAGCTCGGCCTCATAGCGGGCGCTCAGGATCCGGAGGGAAGGCAGTGCCTTCACGGGATACAGCCGGAAGCCCGTCTGAGTGTCGGGCAAATTCACGCCGGTATAAAGCCGGAACCAGAAATTGGAAAAGCGGTTGGCAAAGGAGCTGCCTCCATCGGCCCCCATCTGCGAGCGGCTGCCCACTACCAGGGTCTTCTCCCCTTTCTGGGCTAGCAGGGTGGGGATATCCTCCGGGAAGTGCTGTCCGTCGGAGTCGATGGTGATTACATAGCTGTAACCCAGCTTCAGGGCCTCCTGAAAGCCCGTTTTCAAAGCCCGGCCCTTGCCCTGGTTCACCGGATGGGTAATCACCCGAAGGGATGGCCGATCCGTTCCGTCATGCCCGGCTTGACCGGGCATCTCCTTGAGGAGCCGGGCGGTATCGTCGGTGCTGCCGTCGTCTACCACCAATACGGGCAAACCCTGCTCCAGACAACGCTGCAGCACGTTTTCCAGCGTGCCGGCATTGTTGTAAGTGGGAACCAGGATCAGGGTATCGTTCATACGCCCAGGGCCATTTTTGCACAGAGGGTTCCGTCGGAGAGGAAGACGGAGACATCGGCCCGGTCTTCTGCAACGGTCCATTCGTATTTGAGCACCGTGCCCTCCTCAGAAGGAAGCACCGGCACCACGAACTTGATATCTTTGGCGCTTTTGAGTTTTTTGCCCATCAATTCCAGGCCCATCTGCACCAGCGTAACGCCGGGCGTAACGGGAAAGCCCGGGAAATGGGCGGCATAAATGGGGCTCTCCGGAAGCAGCTGCACCTGGGCGCAGCCGTCTCCTTTTTCCACTATCTTGTACAGGAATCCTTCCAGCATATTACTCGTCCATTTTTACTTGGGAGAAAGTGATTTGCGTCCAATCTCCATCAACGCCTAATATGGTAACATTAAGAAGCTTATACGTCTTCTTCTCAACCGTTAATACAATTTGACCAACCAGCTGTTTGAGGTCTCTTCTAAGGGGCGTGAGCTGCACGGAATACGTGTCTCCTTCCAGCACCTTCACCTTGAAATCCTTCTCCTGCGGAAGACGGAATCGGCCCTTATCCTGGGTGCCGTCCAGCTCCGTTACGCGGTTCACCGGCTTGAGGGTTTCCCAGCGCAGACGGTCCGGCTGTACCAACGAAACCGTACCCTCGCTCAGGAGGTCCTCCTGCAGCATGGGAGAGCGGTAAATCCGGTTCCAATGGGCCGCAAGGGTCTTCTTGGGCATGTTCACTTCCTTGACCTTGGCCCATACGTCTTCCTGGGCCCGTGCTGTCAAGGCACAGGTCAGGGCCAGAACGGCCGTCAGAAGATATGCAAGCCCTCTTTTCATTAGCGTGCAATGAGACCGCAACCGGCCAGAATGAGGAATACGCCCACCCACTGCTGCCAGACGACGGTCTCTTTAAAGAAGATCATGGCAACAAACATACCAAAGAGGAAACTCATGGAAGAGAGCGGATATACCTGGCTGAAGGGGTAGGTCTTGAGCATATACATCCACTCGATGACGCCGGCTATGCCGCAGGCACCGGCCGCCGCCAGCCACCAGTTCAGGAGAACACTGTCCCGGAAAAAGGTCCAGGTCCAGGAAAAAGGCTCCATGTGGGTAGCGGCCACCTTGAACAGGGACTGGGCGCTGCACATCAGGATGGACTGAATCACCGAAAGGAAAAGGAGTCTGAACATATATCTACTTGGATTGGGGATTCACAGATAAAACGATGGCCACGGCGTGCTCCGTACCGGGAAGGTGCATGGCATCCATGGCGGGGGTACGCTCGTCGTACCAGCCCACGAGGGCATTATCAATTTCTCCCAGCTGGAGCTGCATCATGGCATCTTCCAGGGCACTGCGCAGCGAGCAGCCGGTATGGGAATAGGTAGCATTGTACCCATGGCAACCCAGCCGGATGGCAATGAGGGAGCCAATGGTATTGTGGGTACTCTGCATGAACTTGGTGGGACTCATGGCCCCTTCCTGGGGATTGAGAACACCCTGGAGGAAGGCCTCGGAATTCTCCATACAGCCGTAGTCCGTAGCCGTAATCACGGCGTCGGGCATCACAATGCCGGCTTCCTGCAGGGCCTTGGAGGAGCACCAGACCGCCCGTTTGAGCAGACGGCCCATGCGGCGGGCCTCCATGGGGGAAATCACCTCCTTGAAGTCCGGGTCCTGGGACCCCAGCTTGACAACGGCGCGGATATACACTTCCCTACTCATAGACACTCAGGATAAAGGAAGAATCGTTGCCCCCAAACCCAAAAGCGTTGGAAAGGATATGCTTGAGAGGTTTTTGAAGGGCCGATGTACAAGGCATCACACAGGCGGGATCCGGCGTGCTGTAATTCAGCTGCGGAGGAATAAAGCCGTGCTGCAGGGCCAGGAGGCAGAAGACCGCCTCGATGGAACCCGATGCGCTGGTGGTATGGCCGGTAAAGGCCTTGGTAGAACTCACGGGCGGCACCTTCCCGTCAAAGATGCGCTTAAGAGCGGTGCTCTCGGAGGCATCGTTGTTGGGCGTACCCGTGCCGTGGGCATTGATGTAGTCAATCTGGGAAGGCTGCAGGCCGGCCAGGTTCAGCGCCTTCTGCATGGCCAGATACGCGCCTTCTCCGTTCTCGGAAGAGGCGGTCTGGTGGAAGGCGTCGCAGGCATTGCCAAAGCCGGAGAGCCGGGCCAGCGGCTGGGCGCCGCGCTTGAGGGCGCTCTCCAGGCTTTCCAGCACCAGATAGGCAGCTCCTTCTCCCAGGTTGAGACCGGCGCGGGTGGCGTCAAAGGGACGGCAGGGTTCCCGGTCCAGGATCATGAGGGAGTTGAAACCGTTCAGGTGATAGTTGGAGAGGCTCTCGCTGCCTCCTACCACCACGCGCTCGTACTGGCCGGTGCGCAGGAGGTTGGCGCCAAAGATAAAGGCATTGGCGGCCGATGAACAGGCCGTAGACAAGGTGGTGGCGTCTTCAAAGCCCCCAATGAAGAGAGCGGCCAGGTCTGTGGAAGCTCCGCATCCGTGATGGGGGGAATACTTGGGGAATACTTTTTCCGTCAGATCCATTCCACCCACCGTGGTGCCACCTATCAGACGCATGCCGGTTCCATCGGCCAGTCCTGCCTGCTCCAGGGCTTCCTGCAGGGCGCAGATGGAAAGCAGCGTGGTCCGGGGCCAGTTGGCGGGAGCACCGCAACGGGCGGCCAGCTCCTCGTTGGAGAGCTTGACCTCTCCCACGGGGAAATCCTTGAGATCCGTAGCCAGGAAGCGCACCGGCTCCACGCCCGGTCGGGCATGCAGCAGACTGTCGAGGTTGGCAGCCTTGCCCACCCCAATGGCGCTCACCACGCCGGCACCCGTTATGACCAGTTCCGGCTTCACTTATTTGGCGCGATTCTTGGCCACGTAGTCGGCCATCACGGCCACGCTCTGGAAGACCTCTTTGCCCTGGGCGGGAGAAGCCAGGCGGATGCCATAATTCTTCTCCAAAAGGACAATCAGTTCCAGCACATCGATGGAGTCCAGCCCCAGACCTTCGTCTCCAAACAGAGGAGCATTGTCTTCAATATCCTCAGGGGTCATCCCATCCAGGTTCAAGGCGTCAATTACCTTTAATTTAAGCTCATTAATTAAGTTTTCCATATATTAACATTTTTGTTATCAACTATAACATATCTGTTTTATCCACTAACCAAGCGTTAGTTACCCACTCAGTATCGGATTTACAATCCATCCAGGCCACCAAGGCGGACTGGGTGCACTTATCCTGAAAAGCCTGCCTTACCAGGGCCCAAATCCGGGCCTCATCGTAGCTTTCCAGCACAAAGGCCGAGCTCTCTCCACCCCATTTGTTGCGGATGGAAATCTCTCCGGAAACAATGTTGGGAAGCGTGTAAACGAACAGAGCCGGAGAAGGGAAATCCTGCATGGATTCGGCGTAATGTCTGTCGTTGGCAATGCACCCTTCGCGGCTAAAAACAAGCACCGCGCGGTCTTCCCTAAACGTGAACCGATCCGGCTCATCGTGCACCAGCATTTCCGTCAGAAGGAAGCCCAGTTTGCTCAGGGTATCCATCTTGAAGAACTTGGGATAGTCCCCTACCCACTCCCGGTACAGCGCCGTCAAAGAAGCGCCGGAAGGAATACTGACTTGCTTCATCGGGCACCTCCTTTTCTAAAGAGCAAAGCTCCGTTCACGCCGCCAAATCCGGACAGCAGTTTCACAAAAGCCTGCTTGTCCGTCTTTCTCTCCTGGGCCGATACATTCACGGCCGGTTCCACGCCCATCCGGGAGAAGCCCTGCGTGGGCAGGACAATGCCCGCATCGCAGGCCTGCATGGAGACGATGGACTCCAGAATACCTGCAGCTCCCATGGTATGGCCGAAGATGCCCTTGAGGGCATTCACCGGCACGTCCTGCAAACCCGCCCTGTTCAGGGCAATGGCTTCCATCTGGTCATTGTATCTTGTTGCCGTGCCATGCACGTTCACAAACGCCAGTTCATCGGCCTTCACGCCCTCCAGCACATATCGGAGTGCATTGTAGCTGCCCTCCCCCGTCCTGGACGGTCCCGAAATATGATTGGCATCATTCCGCACCGCTCCATCAACAATCTCCCAAGATGGCCGGTCGGCGTGGGCAGATAATACTATCGCTGCTGACGCTTCACCTACATTTAATCCTTCTCTATCTGCATCAAACGGTTTACAAGGGTTAAGGGAAAGGGCTTTCAGGGATTGGAAACCGGTGACGATGAAGCGGCTCTGCACCTCGGCTCCGGCCACGATGACGTGGTCAAACTCCCCGCTCCGGATCATCCGCACCCCTTGCAACAGGGCCGCTAATCCAGAGATACAGGCATTGGACACCACCACAGGCGCCGTAGTTACACCCAGACTCTTGGCCAGCGTCTCAGCGGCAGCAGCCAGAGACACATCCTCGGAGTCTATTTTATCAATATTAGCTTTAATAGTAGAGAGCACCAGACCCACCCGGGCCGAAGATGCGTCTATACCCGCCTCCTGAACGGCTGCCTGAGCCGCCTGGAGGACAATGTGATCAAAGAACGACGGACCCTCGAAACCGCTGCGGTCCAGCAGGGAGGCGTAATACGGTTCCGGCCAGCCTTCATATTGGCGGAAGGCCGTCTTGCCGGCACGGACGGCAGCCAGGACCTCCGCCGGCGTATTTCCCACCGGCGTTACCAGGCCGCAGCCTATGCAGTATACCTTAGTCATCTTTGAGGGCGGTTTTCAGGGAGGCGGTAGCCAGCACTTCGCCGGCGGCCGTACGCACTTCTATATCGGCCAGGGAAATGTTGAACACTTCCTGGCGCAGGTATACGGAGGTTTCCAGCAGCTCTCCGGCCTTGGGAAGACGATTCAGCGTCCATTTGCGCACCTGGCCAATGTAGCCGATGCTTACCGGGATATGCAGGATATATTTGCTGTAATAGCCCACGCGGGTGGCACTGGCCTGGGCCATGTGCTCCATGAGACCGGCGGCGCTCAGGCAGCCGTCTTCCATGAGCAGGTTGCCGCTGCCCGGCGTAAAGCTCACGCGGGTCTCGCCATCTCCGTAGTACTCGATGTGGTCCACAAAGCGGAACGGAGGCTGCTGTGGAAGGAGTTCACCTATGGGAATATCGTGGAAACTGCTCATGCGGCCCAGAAATCATAAAAGTTAAACCATTGGTCCGGATACTGCCGGGTTACCCGCTCCAGGACGGTGGCGTAAGCCTTGGCCAGGGATTCTACCCGGGCCTGACCGGTTCCATCGGCCTGTAATTCCTCTACGATGGCCCGGAAATCCCGGACTCCCTCCTTGACCACAAACACGGCCAGGACCTTGGCGCCGCGTCGCACCGCCAGGGTAAAGGGACCGGCCGGGAAGGGCGCCTCCTGGCCCATGAACGGGCAGAGGACGGTCTTGGACGAGCCAAAGGAACGGTCGGCCGCCACGGAGACTACCTCTCCGTTTTGCAGGGCGTCGTTCAGGATAAAGAGATGGGACATGTCTTCCTTGACGGGTACCATTTCTATGTTGCAGTCCTTGAACAGCCGGGAGCGCTGAGCCATCACCTGGGCGTTCTCTCCGGCGTAGACCAGCGTCTTGACCGGTCTGGGAGAGGGAATCATATACCCGGACAGCTCAAAATTGCCCACATGGGACGACAGCATCATATAGGTGCCGTCTGGAACCAGGGTGTCGTATAAGTAGCGGTCCTGTCCGCTGATCCGGAACTGTTTGCCGGCATAGGCGGCAAAGCGGTCTATGACCACCTTGCCCATGTTGTACATGTTCACAAACACGTGCAGGAAACTCCTCACGCGTCCGTAACCCATCCGGTTCCGGAAAAAGGAGTAGGAGGCCCTCCGGCCCCTTCCGTCCAGCAGGACATAGAAAGGAATGGCCAGGGACATGCACCCATACAGCAGGCGCAGGGGAAGAATGTGGGCCAGGGAAATCAGTGCACGGTGCATCCAGGGCGCACCGTCCAGGCTTCCCTTCCACTTCTTATGTGCGGCCGCCTTAGGCAATATTCTTCTGGATAAACTGGCAGAAATCTTCCAGGGTCTTGAGTTCCTTGAAGTCTTCCGGTTTCATCTTGTAACCGAAAACGTCTTCTACCAGCACTACTACATCCACCACTTCCAGGGAATCAATACCCAGGTCCTCTTTGAGGCGGGCGTTATCGGCAATCTTAGATTCTTCAATTTCCAATTCTTCCACCAGGAAGGTGGTCACTTTCTCTTTAATTTCTTCGATACTCATAGCTATAGAGATTTTTTACATTCCATAATACTGTGTCCCTGGCCCAGGCCGTCGTGGATGGTCACCACCTCCAGGCCGGCTTCCCGCACCACGCGGACAAAGTCGTCGGAGTGGTACATCTTGGAGTTGCCGTTGGCCATGACCGTGAAATACAGGCTGGTCATGGTAAGGCAGAAGGCGGCGGGCTCGTACTTCTGGCGGTCCCAGAAGGTTTCCATGATGAGCAGGCGCGTGTTGGCGTCCATCACCTTGGCGGCACGCTGCAGGATGCTCAGGATCTGGGGCTCGCTAAAGCAGTCCAGGAACTGGCTCATCCAGATTACGTCCGGATGCACGTCCTGCGGGAATCCGTTCGTGGGATCCAGCAGGTTGGTACCAAAGCCGTGGATGCGGCTGGCGTTGGGATCATCTTTGGTAGCTTCCTTCATCAGGCCAATCTGCTGGGGCAGGTCCACGATGGTCATCTCCACCTGCGGGTCGTAGGCCACGCAGCGCTGGGAGAATCGGCCTGTATTGCCTCCTACGTCCATGATCCGGCGGGGCTTGTTGGCAAAGACGATGGGCAGCGCCAGGTCAAAGGAATGGTCGCTGTAGAAGTGGTCAAAGCCAAACCAGCTGTCCTGCACCTGCTTGGGCAGGGAGGAAAGGCCCTCGTAGATGGTGGGCCAGGGGCCGAAGTGCTCCAGACCGGCAGGGCGGCCTTCCTTGAGGGATTCTTCCAGGCGGAAGAAGCCTTCGTAGTTGACGTCGTGGTTAAAGTCAACGTTGGCACGGGTGGCGGGGTCCGTGATGAGGAACCAGCCGGTCTTGGTCAGATGATACTCATCTTTTTCCGGGTCAATGAGGACCGTGCCAATGGAGAGAGAGGCTTCCAGGAGCACCTTGGCTGCGTACTGGCTGATACCGGCCTTCTGGGCCACCTGCTCCAGGGTCATGGGGTTGTCCCGGAGGGCATCCAGGATGCCGAATTTAATCATGAGACGGCTGGCCTGGAATACAATGGGGCCAAAGGCTATGAATTCTGCCAGGCGCTGGGCGTCCTTGGCACTCAACGAATCTTGAGTATAGGCCTTCTGAATGTTAGGAAATAAGTTCATACACTTAAAATAACTTGCAAATATAGCGTTTCTCGCGTTTTTTTCCTAATTTTGCAATCAATCTCCGGGTTGGAAGTCACAGACTGGCTTCGCCCGCGGGAAACCGCTAAAAGAAATGGAAAAGGGACCTATCTCTCAATTCATTACCCATCACTACCGTCACTTCAATTCCGCAGCCCTGGTAGATGCTGCAAAAGCCTATGAAGACCTCCTGAACAAGGGTGGTAAAATGTTCCTGGCCATGGCCGGTGCCATGTCCACCGCAGAACTGGGCCTCTCCCTGGCCGAGATGATCCGCCAGGACAAGATTTCCTTCGTCTGCTGCAGCGCCAACAACCTGGAGGAAGACATCATGAACCTGGTGGCCCACAACCACTATTATCGTGTGCCCGGTTACCGTGACCTCACTCCCGCTCAGGAGCAGGAACTCATCAACAACCACTACAACCGTGTTACGGATACCTGCATCCCGGAAGAGGAAGCTTTCCGCCGCCTGGAGAAGCACCTGGTAGAGGTTTGGGACAAGGCCAAGGCAGAAGGTAAGAGATACCTCCCCTACGAGTTCATCTACCAGATGATCCGCAGCGGTGTCCTCAAGCAGTACTACGAGATTGACCCCAAGGACAGCTGGGTAGTAGCCGCCTGCGAAAAGAACATCCCCATCATCTGCCCCGCATGGGAAGACTGCACCACCGGTAACATCTTCACCGCCCACGTCATCCGCGGTGAGTACGACCCTCACATGGTCATCCAGGGTGTAGAGGTTATGATGTTCCTGGTAGACTGGTACAAGAAGAACGCCCCCGGCGTGGGCTTCTTCCAGATTGGCGGTGGCACCGCCGGTGACTTCCCCATCTGCTGCGTTCCCATGATGGAACAGGATCTGGGCTGGGAAGGCACTCCCCTCTGGGCTTATTTCTGCCAGATTTCGGACTCCACCACCTCCTACGGTTCTTACTCCGGCGCTGTTCCCAACGAGAAAATCACCTGGGGCAAGCTTTCCCCGGATACTCCCCGCTTCATCGTGGAGTCGGACGCCACCATTGTGGCACCGCTTATTTTCGCCTATGTCCTGGGCTGGTAAGCAATCCATTAAAGATTACTTCAGGAGCCTGTTCCCCAAAAGAGAGCAGGCTCCTTCTTCTTTCTGTCCCCCTCCCAGCGCCAAAACGCTCTCCAAGGAGGAGGAGGAAAAGGTGGTCCGGGCGCTGGACGCCTGGGTCCAGGCCAAGGGATACTGCCTTCCGCACAAGACCATGGCGGAAACCGCAGAAAACATCGGCCTTCCCTACCCTATATTATATAGGTATTTCCTGGCGCAGGGTGATGACCTCCGTTCCTATCGCACCCGGCTCCGGCTCCAGGATGCCATGGAGCAGATGAAGGCAGAGCCTCAGACCCCCATTTCCACCATCAGCCGCCGCGTCGGGATCTCCGACCGCAGCAATTTCGCCCACTGTTTCAAGCAGCTTACGGGGGTTACTCCGGAAGAATGGCGAAAAAAGTGAAAATTATTTTGGAGATTTGAATTTTCTTCTTACCTTTGCAGTGTACTAATGAACTAATACACCGCAAAGATATGATTAGCGTCAAAGACTTATCCTTCAGCTACGGCTCCAAACGGGTGCTCAACAACATCACCATGGAGCTCAAAGGAGGCAACATTTATGGCCTCCTGGGAGAGAACGGTGTGGGCAAGACCACCCTTCTCACCCTCCTCTGTGGGCTCAAGAAGCCCCAGACCGGTGTCATCGAAACCGATGGCCGCCACCCCTTCGACCGCCAGCCCTCCCTCCTGGCAGAGCAGTTCTACCTCCCGGACGAGGTTTCCGGCCTGCACATCAAAGCCATCGACTTTGGCAAGGAGCAGGGCGCTCTCTGGCCCAAGTTTGACCTGAACAAATACCTCACCGTCCTCCTGGAATTCGAGGTAGACTCCCTGCAGCGCATGGATTCCATGAGCACCGGTCAGCTCAAAAAGACCTGGATTGCCTTTGCCCTGGCCTGCAACGCCCGCTACTATTATATGGACGAACCCACCAACGGCCTGGACATCCCCTCCAAGGCCCAGTTCCGCAAGGCCATCATGAAGTATACCTGTGAGGAAAGCGCCATCGTGATCTCCACCCACCAGGTACGCGACCTGGAAGAGATCATCGACCCCATCATCATCCTGGACAAGGAACAGGTGCTGCTGAACGCCAGCCTGGAAACCATTACCCAGAAGCTGTTCTTTGACTACGGCTCCACCATCAAGGCCGATGCCCTCTACCTGGAGAATACGCCCTCCGGCGCCATCCAGGTGTATCCCAACACCACCGGCGAAGAGTCCAAGGTAAACCTGGAAGCCCTCTTCAACGCCGTCCATTCCCACAAAGATATTGTTAAAGCTTTATTCCAGTAGTCCTATGCAGTCCGAAGTATTCAACGGTAAACGTTTCTTTACCTATTTCAAATATGACCTCATGCAGACGCTGCGCATCCACGTGAAGGCCGCCATCCTCATTGGCTTTGCCGGCGTCATCTACTATCTGCTGGGCATTGGCTTCAACGCCATCGTGGGCCTGGTCAGGGATTCCCACGGCGTCTGGCAGGCACCCGACTTCAGGGGCCGAATCGTGATCTTCGTCATTGCCAGCATTGCCCTGGAACTGTACCAGATCCGCACCTATGGCTATATCACCAATCGGAGGAAAGGTTCCGCCTGGCTCATGATCCCCGCATCGGCCTTTGAAAAATGGTTCTCCATGATCCTGATGACCCTGGTGGTGATTCCGGTAGCCTTTATCGTTACCTATGCTGGTACGGATGCCCTCCTGAGCATCGTGGATCCCACTTACGGGAAGATGCTCCTGGGATCGGCCATCGAAGTCGTTGACCAGTTCCAGACCAACCTGGCCCTGGCCAACGAGGAATACACCACTACCTGGAGCCTCGGTTTCATGGTGGTCCCCTACCTGGTGGGCTTCTGCTGCAACTTCCTCTACTTCCTGTGCTGCGGCGTCACCTTCAAGCGCCACAAGCTGCTCTACGCCTTCCTGGTCCTCTTTGGCATCTCCATCGTGGGTTCCATGATCAGCACCTGGCTGGGCCTCCAGAGCACGGTCGAGCTGGACGATTTTGCCGAGGCAGAGCAGTTCATCCGCCACATGATTAATGTCATCACGGTCTATACGGGCATCTTTGCCATCCTCCTGGCCGGTGGCATCTTCTACAGAATCAAAACCTTAAAACACTAAAATTATGGACTTTCACGGAGAAAAACCCATCTACCTCCAGATAGCCGACGTGTTCGCAGAGAACATCCTGTCCGGCCAGCTGAAGGCCGATGACAGAATCCCGTCGGTCCGCGAATATGGCGCAGAGATTGGGGTGAACCCCAATACCGTCATGCGCGTTTACGAAAAACTGACTGCCGACGGCATCATCTACAACAAGCGCGGTATCGGATACTTTGTATCGGCCGAAGCCCGAGAAAGGATCCTGGAGGCCCAGAAGGCCGAATTCCTGGAAAAAGAAGTCCCGGCCATCAAACGCAAGATGGAACTGCTGGGTTTGGATGCAAGTATATTTAACCAATAAGAACTGACATGAAAAAAGTACTGACTGCCCTGTGCACGCTGGCCCTCGTATGCAGCTGCACCTTTAGCATCAACGGCGTTAGCAATGGTAAGCGCGTGGTCTGCAAAGGCCCCGAAACCAGCAAGTCCTTTGACTTTACCGACTTTACCGGCATCACCGTCAACGGATCTTCCGATATCACCATCAACCAGGGTGAGACCTATTCCGTGAACGTAAAAGCCAACGAAGAAGTCTTTGATTACCTGGACTACGAAGTAATTGACGGGGTCCTGGTGCTCAAGAACAAGGACAATGTCCAGATTGTGGCCAAGACCTTCAAGGTGTACGTCACCCTCCCCTGCCTGGAGAAACTCCTGGTGAACGGTGCCGCCGACGCCGAGATTTCCAACTACAAATCCGACAAGGACCTGAGTGTGATGGTAAACGGAGCCGGAGACTTTGAAGTGGCTTCTATCCAGGTGCCTTCCCTCACCTTTACCGTAAACGGCGCCGGTGACATTGACGCCAGCGACCTGGATGTAGAGACCCTTACGGTGAGCGTGAACGGTGCCGGTGACGTGGATCTGTCCGGCAAGGCCCACACGGCCAACCTAAGCGTTTCCGGAGCCGGTGACATTGACGCCAGCGAACTGGAGATGGAGCACACCAACATCCGGAAGAGCGGTTTTGCCAGTATTGAGACCAAGAAGAAAGACAACAAGTAAGTGTTGATACAAGAATGAATTAGTTAAACAGAAAGAGGGGCTCTTACCAGCCCCTCTTAATATTTTCTGCCATCTCGTGGACCAGCCGGGCCCTTGCCTCGTGGGAGTACCACGCAATGTGAGGCGAGAAGAGCAGGCGCTCGGGATGCACCAGATGCATGAGCGGGCTGTCCAGCGGAAGCGGCTCCTTCACATACACGTCCAGGGCGGCGCCGGAGAGAAGGCCTTCGTCCAGGGCACGGGCCAGATCGGCCTCTACGGCTATTCCGCCGCGGCCGGTGTTCACCAGGAAGGCCGTGCGCTTCATCTGTTTGAACTGCTCATAGCCAATAAGGCCGGCGGTTCTTTCATTATAAGGTGCGTGGATGGAGATCACGTCTGAGCGCTGGAGGAGTTCTTCCAGGCCCACGCAGGGATAATCCTTGCAGTGACCCGTTCCGGAGGTGGAGAAATAGATGACCTTCATGCCAAAGGCCGTGGCAATCTGGGCTACTTTCTGGCCAATAGCACCCATGCCCACGATGCCCAGCGTTTTGCCGGCGAGTTCCGTGAAGGGATGGGCATAATCCACGTGAACGGGATTCTTGCTGTATGCCCCGCTGGTCACAAAGTTCTGGTAATGGAAAGCCCGACCGTCCAGGTTCAGGATGTGCATCCAGGCGGTCTGGGCCACGGAATCCGTAGAGTAACCGGCCACATTCCGGACCAGCACTCCCCTCTCTTCGCAGAGCTTGACATTAATATTGTTAATGCCCGTTCCGGCTTCGCACACGAGTTTGAGCTTGGGAGCGGCATCCAGGAAAGCCTGGTCCACGATCACTTTGTTGAGGATGGCCACATCGGCGTCCTTTACCCTCTCCCGGGCTTCCTCTGCCGTAGAGGACTGATAACAGGTAAACTCGCCCAGGGCGGCGATTTCTTCCAGGGAGGCATCTCCCATGGAAATGGCATCTAAGAATACTATTTTCATAAACGCAAAAATAATAGATTTTTTGTATATTTGAATCTTGATATGGCAAGTATAACGGAAATATTGGCCCGCATAGACGAGAAAGCCCCTTACGCCATGGTCATCGAGGCCAGCGTAAGAGACTACTGCGTCCTGGCCCTGCAGTTCCTCAAGGGAGAGGCAGACTTTGGCCGGTATTTCGAATCGGCCCTTCCCAATCCTTTCCCCGGGATGGAGGAAGAGCTCAAGGAGCAGAAACATGCCCGGGAGCGTTATGACGTGCAGTTATACAAGCCCGCAGAGGAGGCCCTTCTGGCCGATGCCATAGCAGACCTGGCCTTTGCCCAGTCCCAGCGGCTCACCCTGGCCACGCCGGCTACACCTCAGGCAGACGACCGCGAGCGTGCGTGCGTATACATCACCGCCGTTTACACCCTCTTTGCCCTGACGCTCCACAACCGGACAGACTTTGCCGTCCTCTTCCTGGAGGCGTGGGACAATTTCAATTCTTTTGCCAGCGCCCGTACCATCCGCAAGCACTACGACCGCAGCTGGAACAGCCGGTACGACAATCTGTACTACCCTTTAGGCTAAATTCTCCACAGAGACTTCCGCAGAAAGGCCCAAAGCCTTGAGATGCCGGATAAAGGCATTCTCAAAATGGCTGCGGACGATTTTCCGCGTCAGGTGGATATAGAGTTTTCCGTTGTATCCCAGGCAGGAGACGGCCCCGCTGTTGCCGCGCTGACGGCCCAGCGAGAAGTCCACGTCCTGGATATAAGGATACAGGGCCTCCGGCACTTTGAGCTGGCCGATATTGGACAGCGTCTGGGAGATGAAACGGTCTCCGTGCAGGAGGTTGATGATATCGATGATGGGATGCTTGATCTTGAGGGGCAGCAGCCGCACAATCAGCATTTCTTCCAGGGCCACATTGGCGGCAATCTTGGATTCCAGCCGGTCCTGCTGCATGTCGTGGGCCTTCTGTTCCTTGATGGCCTTTACCAGTTCCGGGAAAGAGAAGTAGCCGTCCTTCACGTCTACGCCAAGGTTCACATAGGAAGAGAAGTTGCGCACGGTCCGGCTTCCGTAGAAAGGTCTCAGGTTCACGGGAACGGAGACTTTGAGAACGGAACGTTTGCGGCGGGAGGTATCCTCACGGTGTTCTTCCTGCAGGGCCCAGATCATGGCGGCGGTCAGGAACTCGGTCACCGTGCAGTTGTGCTGGCGGCAGAGGTTCTTAACGTCGTCGGAGGAAACCACCACGCGCACGTCCTTGATGGCTGCATCAGGCAGGGCCTCGCCCTGGATGTGGTAGGCGTCCACATTCTTCTCCAGCTGGCCGTGTCGGCCGCTGAAGACGGACTTGAAGCTGTCTTCCACCTCGGCATACACGGGATGGTCCTTGGGATCCAGCACCAGCTGGTTGTAGGGGATCTCCACCCCATGCCGGCGGCGGAGGTATTCTCCAGCCAGGGTCATGAGGAAAGTCATGGCGCCGGTACCATCGGCCAGCGCATGGAATACATCCAGATAGATGCAGCAGCGGCGGGCGCTCACGCGATATAAGAGGCCGTCCTGGTCTTCAAAGCGGAAATCCTTGAGCGGCTTGAGTCCGCGTACCACCGGCTTTACCGGGCAGCGGTCCAGATACCACCAGAAAGCGCCGGCCTTAAGCGTGCAGCGGAACGTAGGAATACGCTCTGCTACGCGTAAGAGGGCTTCCTGAAGAAGGGTCACGTCTACCACTTCCTTAAGGGTTACCTTGATTCTATAAAGGGAGCTATACTGCTTGGACATAGAAGCAGGATAAATATTGGCAGCATTGTCGAGCCTGAGGCGGGCGGGGATGGATGCAATCATAATTCTTTCGTTTGATGCAAAGGTACGCTGCCTTCCCCACCCAAAAAAAGAAAAGTCACCTGTGACGAACACAAGTGACCAAAAGGTTAATTTTGGGACGAAAGCCCCAAATTTGGGACGAAAGTACGCTTTTCAGGCCATTCGTCCCTTAATATTTCAGTTAGGCACCCAGGCGAACTTCCAGGCGTTTGCGGATCTCCTGGAGGAACTGGAGGGAGGTAAGGCCCTTGGGAGTGATGCCCTCGGAGAGGTTCACCAGGTCCTTGGTCTCCAGACCTTCGTTCAGGGTATCGAAGCAGGCCTGCTCCAGCTGGTTGGCGTAGTTCACCAGCTCGGGGAGGTTGTCCAGCTCACCGCGCTTGCGGAAAGCACCGCTCCAGGCAAAGATGGTAGCCATGGGGTTGGTGGAGGTTTCCTCACCCTTCAGGTACTTGTAGTAGTGGCGGGTCACGGTACCGTGGGCAGCCTCATACTCGTACTTGCCGTCGGGGCTTACCAGCACGGAGGTCATCATGGCCAGGGAACCGAAAGCGGTGGAGACCATGTCGGACATCACGTCACCGTCGTAGTTCTTGCAGGCCCAGATGAAGCCGCCTTCGGAACGCATAACGCGGGCCACGGCGTCGTCAATCAGGGTGTAGAAGTACTCGATGCCAGCCTTCTCAAAGGCGTCCTTGTACTCCTGGAACACTTCCTCGAAGATGGCCTTGAAACGACCGTCGTACTTCTTGGAGATGGTGTCCTTGGTAGCGAACCAGAGGGTCTGCTTCACATCCAGGGCGTACTTGAAGCAGGAGTGGGCGAAGCTGCGGATGGAGGCATCCGTGTTGTGCATACCCTCGATCACGCCGGGACCGGAGAACTCGTGGATCACTTCCTCGATGCGCTCACCGGAGGCACCTTCGAACACGAGCTTGGCCACACCGGGTTCGGTGGTCTGGATTTCCACGTCGCGGTACACGTCACCGTAAGCGTGACGGGCAATGGTGATGGGTTTCTTCCAGAACTTCACAGCGGGATGGATGCTGGGGATGGTGATGGGTGTACGGAACACGGTACCGTCCAGCATGGCACGGATGGTGCCGTTGGGGCTCTTCCACATCTGGTGCAGGTTGTACTCGCTCATACGCTGCACGTTGGGGGTAATGGTGGCGCACTTGACAGCCACACCCAGACGCTTGGTAGCGTTGGCAGAGTCAATGGTAACCTGGTCGGAGGTCTTGTCGCGGTACGGGAGGCCCAGGTCATAGTACTCGGTCTTCAGGTCCACAAAGGGAAGGATGAGCTCATCCTTGATCATTTTCCAGAGGATTCTGGTCATTTCATCGCCGTCCATCTCTACGAGCGGCGTGGTCATTTTGATTTTTTCCATGGTTTTTATTTACGGTTTTTGTAATAATTCATCAGGCAGCCGTCGGCGAGAATCTGGCGCTCGTCTTCGGTGAGGTTCTGGAAATAAAGGGTGATGGGCGTGGAGCGGCCGTCGCGCGTAATCACGCGAGCCTCGATCTGCTCTTCACCGCCCAGGATGGCCTTGCGGATACCGGGCACAAACACATAGTCCCCTACCTCATAGTCAAAGGGCGTATCCTTGCTGATGGTGAAAGGAACAATACCCCAGTTGATGCAGTTGGAACGATAACGCTTGGTAGCGTACTCGTAGCAGATGTTGGCGTCGCCGCCCAGCACCTTCTGGCAGGAAGCAGCCTGTTCACGGGCACTTCCGTCGCCAGGCTTGTTGGCAAAGACACAAGAGCCGAAGGATGTACTTTCGGCCGTGGTTCCCGCAACAGCCAGGGCTTTGCGGAGGTCTTCGGTAACCTCGCCGGCACGGCGGGCACGGTCATCGGCCTGGATACGCTTGCTGCGGCCCACATACTCGGGAACGCGGCGGCTCAGGGCAAACTCGGAGAGCTTGAGCGGGTTGGAACGGTAGCTGGAAGTTTCTCCGGAAGGGATGAGTTCGTCGGTGGTGGTCACGGGATCGTGAATCACGGCTGCCAGTTCTACCAGCATGTTTTCCTGCATGGCGGGCATGACGGGCCAGTCCTTGATGTTGGGACCGTACCGCAGCGGCTCCTCCGTATGGGCCTTTCCGTAGCCATTGTAGACGCGCTTCTCATAGATACGGCCGTCAAACTGATAAGGCTTGTGGGTGTCTTCGTATTCAATGTCCGTGGCTGCGGTAATGACACCGCCGTTGGCAGCGGTGGCTGCGATGGAACGGGCATCCATCAGGGCCACCATGGAAATCTGTCCCTGACCGGGTTTGGAGCCTTCACGGTTGGGGAAGTTGCGGGTGGTGTGGCGGATGGACAGGCCGTTGTTGGACGGCACGTCACCGGCGCCAAAGCAAGGGCCGCAGAAGGCGGGCTTAATAACCACACCGGCCTCCAGGAGCTCTTCGGCAATGTGATTGCGCGTGGTGGCCAGATACACGGGCGTGCTCTGGGGATAGGCGCTCATGGTAAAGTAATCGTTGCCGATGGATTTGCCCTTGAGGATGGTGGCAGCCTCGGAGAGGTTGTCGTAGGTACCGCCGGAGCAGCCGGCGATGATGCCCTGGTCGGCATACACCTTTCCGTTCTTGATCTTGCTCAGCAGATCCGGGTGTACCTTGTCACCAAAGCGCTTGATGGTATCTTCTTCGATGGCCTTGAGCACCTTCTCGGGGTTCTCCTGCAGTTCGTGGATGGTCACGGCGTTGGACGGGTGGTAAGGCAGAGCAATCATGCTCTCCTGCTTGCTCAGATCAATCGTGATCATGGAATCGTACCAGGCCACGCTGCCGGGTTCCAGCTTCTTGTAAGCCTCGGGACGATTGTGCATTTCAAAGTATTTCTTCACTTCCTCGTCGGTGATCCAGATGGAGGACAAACAGGTGGTCTCGGTGGTCATCACATCGATACCGTTACGGAAGTCGATGGGCAGGTTGGCTACGCCGGGGCCGGCAAACTCCAGCACCTTGTTTTTCACAAAGCCGCTTTCGAAAACGGCCTTCACCAGGGAGATAGCCACATCATGCGGGCCGATACCGCGGCGGGGCTTGCCCTCCAGCCATACCAGCACCACCTCGGGGGCCTTGATGTCCCAGGTATTCTCCAGGAGTTGCTTCACCAGCTCGCCGCCGCCTTCGCCAACACCCATATTGCCCAGGGAGCCATAACGGGTGTGGGAGTCGGAGCCCAGGATCATATTGCCACAGGCGGTAAGAGCCTCACGGGCATACTGATGGATAACCGCCTGGTTGGCCGGAACATAGATGCCGCCATACTTCTTGGCTGCCGACAGGCCGAAGACATGGTCGTCCTCGTTGATGGTACCGCCCACGGCGCACAGGGAATTGTGGCAGTTTGTCATAGCATAAGGCAGCGGGAACTTCTCCAGTCCGCTGGCGCGGGCCGTCTGGATGATGCCCACGTAGGTAATGTCGTGCGAAACCATGGCGTCGAAACGGATGCGCAGGTCTTTGCCCTTGGAACCGTCTACGTCGTGCTTGCGCAGAATCTGGTAGGTAATGGTGTTTTCACGGGCCTCGTCCTTACCGAGAGCCGCGTCCTTGGCGATGGTCTTGCCATCGAGGAGATAAACTCCATTGGGGTTTAGTGTAATCATATGATGATTGAGTGAATAAAAATTGTCAAAGCTAACATATCGGCCGCTCCTCCCGGAGAGATACCCTCCGCAGCGTACCGCTCGCACAGTTCATTCACAGCAGAAGAAAATTCTGATGCTTCCTGCTTCACCTGCTGAGCTCTATCGAACCCAGCCCTCTTCACCACGCAGGTATCGTCCAGCGTGCTCATGATCCGCAGCAGCGTCTTCAGTTCCCCAGCCCCGGAAGCATAATACGGAAGCCATTCCTCAAACAGCTGCTGATAACCGCTCAGGGCCATCGTCCGTGCGCCCACGGAATGATTGTCTCCGCAGATCTGCTCGGCCAAAGCAGCCATCTGCTTGCTGTCGCCGCGCGCGTTCAGCGCCAGGCCCATGCAGAAGATAGCCCCGCGGTGGGTATTGATGCCGCCGGTGGCAGCCATCATGGCTTCTTCGGCCTCAATGCCCAATTGCTTCAACGCATGGGCCGATGTTGCCAGCACCATCTTGGGGAAGAACGGCCGAATGGCCGCAATCCCCTGGAGCATGGTGCTGTAATCCATGTCCTTGTGCGCCCCGCAGGAATCCGGGCCCACCAGGCCAGGCTTTCCCGGCGTATCGAGCTCCTTCCGCAGCGCCCGCTGAGCCAGCTCTGCCAGCAGATACGGCCAGCTTGACTCAGGGCATAAGGCCGATGCCTTCTTGAAACTCCCCTCCTCCAACGCTTTCCTCACTGCAGATGCAGTTATGTGCGTAGGTTCTGTGGAGGTCTCTGAAAATGAGACCGGAAGGGTAGGAGAAACCGAAAGACAGAATCTGGGAATTTCTAAGACTTCGGGAAGAAGTTCCTTCATGAGAACGTTGTACCGGGCAGTCAGAGAATCCATAGGTTCGGATCCTACAAACCGGACGGAGGCGTTCAGGGCCGGTGCGATCCACCGGGCGTACAGGTCAAGATCCAGACGCATCTGCGTTTCCGCCGCGTCGGACAAGTCTTTCAAGAAATAAGTAGGAAAAGTAGCCGCAGAAATCTGATAGTCAGAGCCCTCTAACACACAGACATTCGTCCCCTCCCCACTGGTGCGTCGGGCTGTGGAGGTTGTGTTTTCCACAACCGGAAGGGCCTTTCTTATCATTTCCAGTCTCTCATTGTAAGAGAACTGGGATTTGTCTTCTTTTACAGGAATGATGTAAAGGTGGTCTACCTGCCTGGAGGCTTGTTGCAGGAGATAGAGGTGCCCCAGGGTGAAGGGGTTGGCGTTCATGACTACAACGCCACATCGGCCCTCCTGGGCGAAGCCCTTTAAATACTGACAGTATCTTTCCAGGCCGTGACCGTTTTCCATAAGGATGGCCTTGGGGGCGCGGGCCAGGACGTGGAAGCCCAGGCTTTCGAAGATGGCCTCATTCTCGGGCTTGGTGAAAATCTTGAGCTCCAGAATGCCCTTGGTGGCTGCCAGGGAAATCAAATGCGACACCAACGGTGCCACCAAACCCTCCGAACGGGCTTCGGGGGTGACAGCTATGCATTTGATGATATCGGAAGAAAGACCGGCGCCGGCCAGGATGTCTCCGGCTTCACTCTCTATCACACAATATACTTCTAAATCTTCCATCCGGAGGCCATTGTCTCCGAGGAAGTTTTCCACCTTTTTACGGAAGAATTGACTGCTTAGGGGCAGTTCCTGTATGTTGTGCTTACTATAGCTTTGCATCATCCAAACAGGCTTTCCAATACTCCCGGTTCCGCCTGTTAGGGAATCATTATGCGAAGGTAACAATTTCTAATCGATTTCCCAAGAAATCGTGACAAATTATAAGCACTATTCGATGATATTGCAAACCATGGTTCCGTTCTTGCTCAGAGCCACCTCCAGACCCAGTACGATACGGGTTCCTTCAGCGTCGGTCCAGAGGTAGACGTCCTGGCCGCTTTTGTTTTCCATGATACCTCTGTCCACCATGTGCAGATGCAGGAGCTGGGCCTTGTGACCGGGGTATTTTTCCGTGTCGTAGCCTTCCAGGGTAAGGGTGGAACGGATCTTTCGGCCTCCCATGAGCACCGTCACCTCAAAGGGCACACCTTCTTCGAAATCGTGGGTCCGGGCAAAATAGAGCAGGGACACCACTTCAAAGGTGCGGCCGTCGTTGGGATGGTGAAAGATTTCCGGCTCGGGCATCTTGCCAAACTGCCGCCAGAATACAATGCCTTCCTCCCCTTCCGAATACCGGCACCAGGCACTTCCCTTATTGGTAGAAGTGCTGTAATACAGGGGCTCCATGCCGGGACGGGTAAAGAAGGCTTCCACCACGTACTGGGAATGCAGGAAAAGCCGGAAGATGGGCTGTACCCTCACACTGATATTGCTCTTGTAGGCATCGTGCCCTTCCCACTCGGTGGGGGTAAGGGTAAAGGTTGCCTTGGCCACTTTGGTATTGAGGGAGCCATAGAGGAACCGGACCTCATAGAGGGAAGTTTCCTCTCCGGGGTCGGTGACCGTGACCGGATGTCCCAGTAGCAGCAAAAGCGGTATAAGGAGGAGTCGGATCATGATCTTTGCAGGCGGGCCAGCAGTTCATCGCCCAGGGCTTCCTTGACGCGGATGTGCTCCAGGACGGCATTGACAAAGGAGTTGGACTCAAAGTCTCCGCGCACTTCGGAGAAGTCCCGCTCCTTGGTTTCGCGGTCTCCATCGGCCCCGAAACTGGTCATGGAGGCCAGGTTGAACTCCTTGCGGGCATCTTCGTAGAGCTCCTTATCCAGGCCGATCACCGCCTCTTTCCAGCGCTTGACGATATCTTCCACCTGGGCAGCGGTCACGCTCTCCAGCGGATAGCCAAAGAAGTCTCCAAACTTGTCGTAGGCCCAGGTCCATTCCGCATCGTAGTACTGGTTGTGCAGCTGGTGGAAGGCATTGGAGAAGGCCTCCAGGTCCACATCTCCCTTCTCCACGCGGTTCAGCAGCTCCGTGAGGCAGTCCCTGGGAGCCAGGAGACCGGCCACATCGGCCCATTGTCCCTTTCCAATGGGGCAGGTGGGCTTGAGGAGCTGGCGAATCTGCTCGTCGGAAGCCCCGGCGGGCATATTCTCCAGGCGTTTGATGATGGAATTGCCCAGGAACTTGGCAATGGCCGTCTGGTAGTAATGGATGCCGCTGCGGAGGGATTTGTTGCGAATCTTGGTGCTATGGTACGAGTACACGTCCGAGAGCTCGCCGGACGAATACTGCAGATTCCTGAGGAGCTGAATGCCCTTGAACATCTTCTGGATGGTGTAGGGGCTCAGCAGGTTGTAATTGATGCAGTCCAGGCGGTCGGGGTCCTTGCGGGCGTCGCGCTTGGGCCATTTCTGGGCGTCGCGGACCGTACCCACGCTGCGCAGGTTAACGCCCGGCACCAGATAGGTAGTATTCTGCTGCTCAATAAGATAGGAGAAAGGAAGGGCCGATGTGTCCGAGTGCGTCACATGGCGCCCCATCACCAGGGAGAAGGCACCCACGCGGGAGGGCCACAGGATATAAGAGTCCGACGAAGTCTTGGCGCCGCGCTCCAGGATGCCCTGGTGCATGGGGCCCAGCTTGTACATGTGGTTGCTCTGGTTGGAGCCGCTGCCGGCGTTCATGAAGGAGAACATGCCGGCAATCAGGAGTGTGCTCTTGTGGTGAGTAACGGTAAACGGACCGGCAAAGATGGCGCAGGCTTCTCCGTTCTCTTCCTGGCAGTTGCTGAAGAAGAGCGAATCGGAGGCACTGTATCCGTGTCCCAGCCGGCAGCACTGGCCCACGAAGCAGCGCTCCAGGGAGGTATTGTCGGCCACATGGGAGCCGCTGCAGATGATAAAGTCGTCGGCAATGACGCCGTGGGCAATGATCACGGGAGCGGCCTCGTTGCTGATGACGGTGCCATTTCTCAGACGACTGGCACCGCTGATGACGGCGTGATCGCCAATGTGCACGCCATTGATATGGCGGGTGTTGCGGATGGAGACGTGATCCCCAATCCGGCCCACGCTGGTCTCCTTTCCGGCGGCATACGCCTCAATCAGGGCATTCAGACGCTCAATTAAGGCGGGCCGATGCCGGTACATAGCCAGCACATAGGCAATCTGGGCGCTCAGGCGGTCGTAGATCTTGACCTCCCGGCCGCCGGTCTCACTGAGCACCGACACTTCTACGCCATTGCCAAAGCGGCAGGGGCCTTCGCACACCAGCAGGTCCACATTCTCTATATAGGTATGGGAGCCGATGGTGTAATTGGCCACGTAATTGGTTACGTTCTCAATGAGGGAATTGTCCCCTACCGTTACGTTGTGCAGGGTCGCGTTCCGCAGGCCCGAGTGCTTGCGGACGCCTCCGGGAAGGGTAAACACTTCCTCAAAGCGCCCAAACTGCACGGTGCCGGAAAAGCGGACATTGCGCACGTAGTTCAGGGATTCGGGATGTGAGGTGCAAACCGTGGACCAGTCATCGGCCCGGCAGCCTCTTTGAACCAGCAGTTCAATCTGTTCGGGGGTTAGGGGCTTGTAGCTCATATTCCTTAAGCATTTGTTCAATTCGACTCAATAACTCTTCTTTTGTATGCAACTTAGCACGCATACAATACCGTACCTCATTATCACACAGCAGACACCTCCTGGCCTCCAGACCAATGTCTAAACGACTGACAGTGTCTACGCGCGCAGGCCTTGTGGAGGTTTCGGGAAATTGGTTTTTCGCAAAGCCTTGCGAAAAATAATTTCCTGAAACCGGTCGGGAGGGTGGATTTGTGGAGGTCTCGGAAAATTGGTTTTTCGGAAAGCCTTCCGAAAAATAATTTTCTGAGACCGGTAGGGTAAGGACATCGATGTCCATCAATCGGCCCAAAGGGTGGGTGTCTTCTATCTGGCAGGCCCTTTTCTTGGTTTCTAAAGCAGGTAGATCTACCAGGAAATAGGCTTCGTATCCGGTCTCCAGGTCCTTAAGCTCTTCGTACGTGGGCTCAAACGCCTCCCGGATGGCCTGTACACCGGCCTTGGCAATGGCCAGTGACGTCCGGTTCCTTTTTTCCGGCCCCGGCAATTGCACCGTCATGCAAAGGAGGGACCTGCCAGGGTATTCTCCCAGCAGGTCCTTCTGATGCTTTGCACGGTTGTCCCGGCTTTGCAGCAATTGCTCCAGGGTGACGGGCATTATTCCACGATATTGTAGATTTTATCCAGGACAGAACCGTCACGGTTCATCACAATACCTACCACCTTGTCTCCGAAAGGCAGGGCATCGGGCTTGCCGATGATGGAAGAAGCCTTGGCGGCCAGATCCTTGATATCCACGATATTGAGACCGGCAGCCTTGAGCTTTTCTGCAATCTCCGGACGGCCCGGATTGACGGCGATACCGTACTCGGTCACCACCACGTCCACGGACTTGCCGGGAGTAATGAGAGTGGTTACGTGCGGCACCACGCAAGGGATGCGGCCGCGCAGGAGCGGGCACACGATGATGCTGAGGGCGCTATCGGCTGCGGTATCCTGGTGACCGCCAATGGCGCCACGGATAATACCGTCAGAACCAACCAGAACATTCACGTTGAAGTCCGTATCCACTTCCAGGGCGCTCAGGATCACGATATCCAGAGCGTGGGTAGCAGATCCCAGGTGCTGGCCGGAGGCATACTCCACGGCCGATACTTCCTGGTGGGTAGGGTCGTTCTTGATGGATTCGGCCGCTACCTTATCGAAGGACTGGACGTCAATGAGCTTGCCAATGAGGCCTTCTTCGTGGAGCTTGACCATGTGGGCCGTGATACCGCCCAGGGCGAAGGAAGCCTTGATGCCGCGGTTGATCATTTCCTCGCGGATGTACTTGACGGCAGCCAGGGAAGCACCGCCGGTACCGGTCTGGATGGAGAAGCCGTCTACAAAGAGACCGGAGTTGATGATGACCTTGGCGGCCTGCTTGGCCAGCAGAATATCGCGGGGGTTCTTGGAGTCGCGGATGGCGCCGGCGGCAATCTTGGAGCTGTCACCTACGCTGTCCACCACCACGACGGACTCTACGTCGGCCGCAGAGATGGACATGGGCATGTTGGGATATTCCACCAGGTCGTCCGTGATTACCACCACGTGCTTGGCGTAGCGGGCATCGGGCAGGGCATAACCCAGCGAGCCGCAGATGGATTTGGCATTCTCGGAGCGGGAATAGCCGCAGGCGTTGCCCAGTTCATCGGCCGAAGAAGCACCCAGGAAAGCCACGTCAATCTTGAGCTCTCCGTTGGCGATGGCGCTGCCGCGTCCGCCGTGCGAGCGGAACACCACGGGCTCTTTGAGAAGGCCGTGGGAGATGGCATCGGCCAGGGCACCGCGCAGACCGGAAGTGGAGATACCGGTGATCACGCCGTTCTTGATGTGGTCAATGAGCGGGGCGTGTACGTCCGAAAGGCTGGAGGCAGCCAGCTTGAGGTCTTTGAAGCCCATCTCTGCGAGCTTGTCCACTACCATATTCACCACCTTGTCACCGCCACGGAAATGGTGGTGGAAGCTGATGGTCATTCCATTCTGGAGGCCGGAACGCTTGATGGCCTCTTCCAGGGTCACTAACTTACTGTTTCTCATAGTGCTTCCTCCTCACTGATTACACCGGCAGCCACGGCCAGAGCAATGGTACGCTCTGCACGCAGGACCACCGGACGGTCTACCATCTTACCATTTACGGCAATTACGCCGGAACCCTTGGCCTGGGCCTCCTTGATGGCGGCCACCACGGCGCGGGCCTTGGTGATTTCCTTCTCGGTGGGGGTGAATACGCTGTTCACCACCTCAATCTGACGGGGGTTGATAATGGATTTACCGTCAAAGCCCAGGGTCTTGATGAGTTCCACCTCCTTGCGGAAGGTTTCCATGTCGTCCAGGTTGGAATACACCGTATCAAAGCAGCAGATGCCGGCGGCACGGGCGGCCACCACAATCTGCTCACGGGCCAGCAGGAGTTCTGCGCCTCCCGGGGTACGGTTGGTCTTGAGGTTGGCGCTGTAGTCCTCGGCTCCCAGGGCGATACCCATCATGCGGGGCGAAGCCGTTGCAATGGCATAGGCATTCACAATACCCAGGGCGCTCTCGATGGCGGCCATGATCTTGGTCTCCCCTACTCGGCCAATCTCCTGTTCCACTTTGAGGATCTCGGCTTCCAGTTCGCGGACTTCTTCGGCCGTTTCGGTCTTGGGCATGCGGATCACGTCCACGCCGGCCTTGACCACGGCTTCCACGTCCTTCTTTCCGTAAGGGGTGTTGAGCGGGTTGATGCGGACCACCATTTCGGTTTTGCCGTAGTCAATGGTCTTGAGGGCGTTGTGCACCAGCAGGCGGGCAGCGTCCTTCTCGGCCATGGTTACGGAGTCTTCCAGGTCCAGCATAATGCTGTCGGGGCCGTAGATATGGGCATCGG
>CAMVJR010000004.1 GCA_947167855.1 uncultured Bacteroidales bacterium | reverse complement strand
ATTTTTGCTTCCATCGTACAATTATTTTGTGCAAAAATAAGAAAGATTTTTCAAGTATTTGCCAAAAGCATTTCCCATTTATCCCTGTACTTGCTGAGAGCGTCCCTTTCGATGTAGATTTTTATCGGGTAATCAGGACTTGGCGGTTTTTATACACGCTATTCTTCATCCGGTTGCTGCCCGTCGTGAGCCTTCCAGGCACATTCGGTAATCTTCATGTCCGTGAATACGGCCGTGAAGGAAGACTCTTCCGGCGAGCAGGCATAAATGCCGAAGCTGATCTCACCCGTAGCAGCGTACATATGGCACACCCGCATCTGGCTAAAGTTGATGCCATCGGCGGAGCATTCGATGCAGAAGTCGTCCTCCCGGCGGGAGAGGCGGTACCACATAGTTTTCACTTCGGCCGATATAGCCGTGGTAGCCCAGTCGGAGTAACCGTTGTTCGTGGCCACGCTACCCAGGTGCTGGAAATCTTCGTTCTCGAACTCTACGGAGCCTTTGAGCCAGTTGTCGCTGTCCAGGTACATCACGATGCCGCACTGGTCGAAACGCTGGTGGCTCTGCGTGAAGTCAGTCTTTACCACGAAACTGAAGAACTTCTCCCGGGTCTGCATCTGCAGCACGGGGGCATTGTCGTTCCTAAAATGGTAGTATGTCCGCTGCCAAAGGTCCGTGTGAGGAGACGTAGTAATAGAGATGACATCGTTCTTGATTTCACAGGCAGCAGGCTCTCTGGTCCACCGCATCTGCTCAAGGTCAATTTGTCCACCGTTAGCGAGTGCCTCGGCAACACTGTCGGTAAAATCAGCGTCAGACGCTTTCTGTGACGGGTTTCCGCAAGCAATTGCAAACAGGCAGAACCCTAGGCAAATAGATTTTGTGATATTGGTCATATGGTTGATTGTTACTGTTATTCGACAAATTCGAATTCGAATACAAAGATAAGTCTTTTGTCAAAATAGTAGCTATTACAAGCCCAACGTCCCACCTTCTGGACCGTTAGGCCGAAAATAACCCACTCGGACACGAAACCCCATGTCTGGGTGTCCGAGCACCCTAGAGGCCGTTTTCGTGCTCGAAGTGCCTAAAATCAAGGGTCCGAGCACCGTAGAGCCGGTTTTGGTGCTCGGAGGAGCAAATCGGAGAGATTCCGGAGCGAAGCGACCGAGCCAGCAGGCGAGCGGCGTCTTCTGACGCCGGGTCCCTCCCCAGAGGGAAGGGATTTAGGGAGGGGGTAACGTAAAAAGGGAGTCCTGCCTAGCGCACAAAGCAGAAAACAAGCCATTAAAAGGCTGGTTTTCAAAGCTTTGTAGACTACGGTGAAATAATATCGAACCTTATGCGTGGATTGTTGGCACTAAAGTTGTTTTAATGGGATCAAAGCCTGCGAATAGGGGATTTTTACAGCTGTTGTTTATATCAATTATTATTATCAGTTTTGCATAAATTAACGCTTACAGAGGCCTGTGGTAAGAAAATCGGTATTTCCGTTTTTCTGCAAAAAGACTCCTACATATAAGCGACAATAATAAAGCGAGATCTGACAGATGAAGCATCGGATTAGGAAACATATCTGGGCTTTAATAGGGGTGTTAGGAGTAATGTGCATAGTTCATTCTGTTACTCCCACTTTCGGCCGACAAATACCTTTCAATCAATGGGTATGGAAGCACTATCCAGTTCAGAAGATAAGGTATTACATGTCTGATTCTCTTGTAGAGAAGCTGAACAGTGAAAAACCGTCTATTGAGGAAACGATTGATATGCTTGGTGAAGATCTCCTCGGTGATCATCATCTTGGAGATACCTCCCTCTTCTACGTTCTGAAGCCAGGCGCTTTTATCGGCCTTGCCATGTATTCTTTAAACATCACCTTTAACGAAGATGGCTCCTACGATAGTGCCGGCATCTTTTATTCAGATTAATCATAACGGAGGCCGAAGGCCGACAGGGCCTGCAGGCCCGCACCGCCGCTTCTGCGGCGGAACCACTTCCCCGAGGGAAGGGGTTTGGGGATGGGGTAACGTAAGGAAAAGGTCCTGCCTGAGCGCACAAAGCTTTGAAAACCAGCCGTTAAGGCTGGTTTTCAAAGCTTTGTAGCGGAGGCAGGACTCGAACCTACGACCTCCGGGTTATGAGCCCGACGAGCTACCGACTGCTCTACTCCGCGGTTTGGGATTGCAAAGGTAAGGAGTTTTTTTGAAAACTCCAAATTTTTAATTCCGATTGATAGTTTGTATCTTTCGGAAAATCTCGGCATATGAAAAAGATTGTCATATTACTTGCGGCACTGGTCGCACTGGTCTCTTGCGGAACAAATCCTGCTCAGAAAACGGCAGGCGGCAGTATTGAAGTAACCCTCCACAACCCCATCATTTCCGGCTTCAGCCCGGATCCTTCCGTGGTGGCAGTAGAGGGTGATTACTACATCGTAAACTCTACGTTCCACTATTTCCCGGGCGTTCCGGTGTATCACAGCCGGGATTTGCAAAATTGGGAACAAATTGGCAATGTACTGGACCGTCCTTCCCAGCTTCCTCTGGTAGAATCCAATGCCTCGCTGGGCATTTATGCGCCCACCATCCGCTATAACGAGGGCACTTTCTACATGATTACCACCAATGTGGGAAACGGTGGTAACTTTATGGTGTCGGCCACCAATCCAGCCGGTCCGTGGAGTGAACCCATCTGGCTGGAGCAACAGGGAATTGACCCTTCGCTCTATTTTGAAGACGGAAAGTGCTACATGGTTTCCAACCCGGACGCCACCATTACCCTGTGCGAGATAGACCCTGTTACCGGCGCCACGCTTAGCCCCGGGAAAGCCCTCTGGAGGGGCACAGGAGGCCGATTCCCGGAGGGCCCGCATATCTACAAGCACGACGGCTGGTACTATCTGCTCATCTCTGAAGGCGGCACGGAACTGGCGCATAAGCTCACGGTAGCCCGAAGCCGTAACATCTATGGCCCCTATGAGGCCAACCCCGCCAATCCCATCTTTACGCATTGCTCGCTGGCGGCCCAGGAAAGTAATATCCAGGGCACCGGCCATGGGGATTTATTCCAGGCGGCCGATGGCTCCTGGTGGATTGTATTTCTGGCTTATCGCCGATATGGCGGCGACTTCCATCACCTGGGCCGGGAGACTTTCTTGGCACCCGTCTCCTGGGAGAAGGGCTGGCCGGTGGTGAACGGCGGGCAGCCGGTTGCCGAGGAGATGACCGTTCGCATGAGCGCTGTGCCGGAGGCCCCCCAGCCCGAAAGCATCCATTATGATTTCTCTGCCATCGGCCCGGAGTGGATGCACATCCAGCATCCCGTGGAGGAGAACTATACAGTCAAGGATGGAGTCCTCACCCTCACGGGCAACGGGGATGGATTTGACTGGGGAGAATGGCATCCCTCCGCATTGCTGCGCCGCCAGAAAGCGGCAGAATGCCAATTTGGCACCGAAGTCACTCTGCTGGAAAACGGCGAGGCCGGCCTGGCCGTTTATCAGACCCATAACGGCCACTTGGAGTACTTTGTCCGTCGCGAAGGACAGCGCTGCCAGGCCGTTCTCCGTATCCGGCTCCACAGCATTCTCCATGAACAGGCTGTTGCAACGATCCCTTCCCCATCGGCCCGACTGGATGTACTGGCCTTTGGAGATCACTACGAGTTCCTCCTGAACGGACAGCCGTTCGGCACCATTGATTCTAAATTGCTTAGCACGGAAATGGCCGGCGGCTTTACAGGCGTCACCATAGGCCCCTACTGCCGCAGCGGAAAGGCTTCCTTCAAGGGTTTTGATTACCAGGAGCGGTAATTACCCCAAGAACTCCAGGATGGCGGGGAGCTCGGAAGCGGGGAATGCCTGCTGGGCGCCGGTGGAAAGGTTCTTGATATTCACGGTGCCGGCCTCCATCTCGGTGGAGCCGTTGATGGAGATGAACGGGATGGCCTTTTTGTCGGCGTAGTCAAACTGCTTCTTGAGCTTGGTAGCCTCGGGGTACACCTCCACCGCCACGCCGGCCTCGCGGAGGGCCTTGGCAATGGGAAGGACGTAACGGAGTTCATCGGTCCCCATCACGGCAAAGAGGAGCTGCGTGGAAGACTCGAGGGCCTCCGGGAAGAGGTTCAGGCCTACCAGCACATCGTAGATGCGGTCTGCGCCAAAGGAAATGCCCACGCCGGACAGATCGGGCAGGCCGAAGATGCCAGTCAGGTTGTCGTACCGGCCGCCACCGCAGATGGAACCGATTTCCCAATCCAGCGCCTTCACCTCGAAGATAGCGCCGGTATAATAGTTAAGGCCGCGGGCCAGGGAGAGGTCCATCTCCACCGGAGCGGAAACGCCGGCAACGGCAATGAGGCCGAAGAGCTCCGACAGCTCATCCAGGCCCTTGAGGCCGGTCTCGGAGACCACGCCGGAGGCGCTACCGCCGTTAAACAGGCCGCGCATGGCGGCGAGCTTCTCCTCGAAGCCGCCCTGCAGGGAAAGGATCTGCTCGATGACGGCGATGCCGGAGGCAGCCAGTCCTTTTTCGGCCATTTCTTCCTTGACCTTCTCTATGCCAATCTTGTCCAGCTTGTCAATAGCCACGGTGATATCCACCACCTTGTCCGGGGCGCCGGCAATCTCTGCAAAGCCGGTGAGCACCTTCCTATTATTAATATGGATACCCACGCGCACGCCCAGCTTGCCAAAGACGGCGTCTACCATCTGCACCAGCTCCAGCTCGTTGACCTGGCTACGGGTGCCGATCACGTCCACGTCGCACTGGTAGAACTCACGGTAGCGGCCCTTCTGGGGACGGTCGGCCCTCCAGACCGGCTGGATCTGGAAGCGCTTGAACGGGAACGAAATCTCGTTCTGGTGCTGCACCACATAACGGGCGAAGGGCACCGTCAGGTCATAACGCAGGCCTTTTTCCGGGGCCAGGTCGGCCTTTTCGCCGCTGTTCTGGATACGGAAGAGGAGCTTGTCGCCTTCCTCTCCGTACTTGCCCAGCAGCGTGGAGAGATTTTCCTGCGCAGGGGTCTGGATTTCCTGGTAACCATAGGTGCGGAAAACGCTGCGGATGGTGTCAAACAGGTAGTTGCGACGGGCCATTTCCGTTTGGCCAAAGTCGCGGGTTCCCTTGGGTATAGAGGGTTTTTGAATAGCCATTTTCTGAAATTTTGGCAAAGTTAAGAAAAAATGTCTTATCTTTGTTTTCCCATTGCGAGATTAGCTCAGTTGGTAGAGCGTTGGCTTCCCAAGCCGAAGGTCGCGAGTTCGAGACTCGTATCTCGCTCAATTCTTTTCGAGAAGAGATCTCAGATAATCCACGTCAAAGAACTTGGTGAAGTCCTTCATGGGGACGGTCTGTTCCGTGCCGTTGGGGAGCTTGAGCGTGAGGTCTATTTTCCCATCCGTTGCAATAGGCAGATCCGGGGTTACGCCGGCATCGATATTCTCTCCGTCAAGGGTGTTGAGCCGGGCGCGGAACGACGAAATCTGGAAGCAGAAACCGTCGGCCGTGCACATGGCCTGGATGGCGCAGGCGCCGCCACCGGAAGTGGCTCCCATGACGGGAACGCCGGCATCCTTGAGGATGGACGGGAACAGGTTGCCGCAGGAGAAGGACATGCCGGAGGTGAGCACGGCAAAGTTGAGGTCGTAGTGGACATCCTTGTCGGCCTCGTTGAACACGCCGTCAAAATTGCGGTCCACCTCATAGGCCACGAAGGACTTCTGACCGGTGAGGGGGTTGTCCATGCTGATATAGCTCTCATTCAGGATGAGGGAGGTCATGGCCATCACGAGGTCGGCCGATCCGCCGCCATTGGCCGAAATATCGATGATGAGATTCTTTACCTTAGGGTCGGCCGCCGCTTTCTGGAGCGCGTCCAGGAAAATGACCATGTCATCCTCCTGGGTATTGCCCACGGTGGGCATGGGACCATGGCCGGCGTAATACTTGTTCCAGGCCTCGTTGTCGGTGTCGTTGAAGGAATCAAAAACGCAGACGGCCGTATCTCCCTTCTTATAATAGGTCACGCCTTCTCCATAGGATTTGGGCCGAAGATTGTTGATGGCCATCTGGTCCGTCATCATCTCCATCATGGAGCCCACGGCCGTCATCACTTCCATCACCACATCCTGGTTCTCTGCCAAAACGGCCTGATAGGCGGCCTTCAGATCGGCATCGTCCTTTTCTAGGGCCGATGTGATGTCCATGGCGGTATGACCGTCGTAGTAGATACCGGTGAGGCCCATCATGCCCACAAAATAGTCGGCCAGACTCTCCGAGAGCAGGAGCTTCTTGATGGTGGCGCCGCATGCGACGTCCTCTTCCAGGGTCTTGTCCAGGCCCTTGGTGCGCAGGCTCTCGTTGTACTTGACACGGCCCGGATAGCCATAGAAGTGGTCCATGGCAAAGCACAGTTCCTTGTAGTTGAACTCCGCCAGGTTGGCCGGGCGGGTGGTACGGGCTACCAGGGGCTTGTTGTAGGTGGAATCAATCTCTGCCAGGCTCACTTCGTTGACCGAGGTATTGGCCACCACCTTCTCTCCGTTGAAGCCGGCATGGTGGTAGAAGAGGTCGCTGTACAGGTCGGCCAGGGTGGCAAAGGGGAAGTAGACCTTGCCCTTTCCATCGGCCCGGATATCTATTCCGTAAGCGCCGAAATCCAGCGTGGTGGTTGCCTTCTCCGGGGAAGAATACAGGCCCTTGTAGCGCACGAACGGCATTCCGTCATAGTAGACATTGGCCATGCCGGGCTGCAGCAGGCCCATCTGATTGGTGAAGGCTTCATACTGATCCGACACAAACACATCCGTCCCCACATTCACAACGGCCGATGCACTGGCATTGGTGAGGGTATACTCTCCCAGGCCGGTGTGGGTTACCTTCATCACGGAACCCGGCAGCACGATGGACTGGAAATCAGCGGCCGAAATATAGGCCACGTCCGGCATATCCTCATAGAAACGGAGCGTAACCTTGGAATCCGGAGCCACCTTGGTAACGACGGGGAAGATGCGCTCGGTATAGGCGCCACCGTCGGGCTTTTCATCGGCCACTTGGTTTTGGGCCGAATACAACCGGGGACTGCAGGCGGTTACCACCAGAAAGGCCGCCAGAGCGGAGACAGAAACAAGCTTTTTCATTTTGTAACTAGTTCAATTTTATACTACAAATATAATGTAGGTTTTTCAAAATTTGGTTATATTTGTGGGAAATTTCTAACTTTTCGCACAAAATGGAAGAAAAAGAAGGCAAATACCTCTTTGGAGTGGTCAAGGTGGGAGACAAGGGACAGATTGTGATTCCCAAGGAAGCCCGCAAGATTTATGACGTAAAGCCCGGCGACACCCTGATGCTGCTGGGAGACCAGAAAGGAATGGCCCTGTTGAAGACCGACGTTTTCCAGGGCATTTTGGACCAGGCCATGGAGGGGCTCACCCGATGAGAAAGCATTGGATGGACAATCTGCGCTGGGTCACCGTGCTCCTGGTGCTCTTCTATCACGTCATCTACTTCTACAACAATAAAGGCGTCTTTGGCGGCATCGGCGGATTCGGCCCTTATCCGGAAACGCCCCAATACCAGGACGTAGTTATGTACATCCTGTACCCGTGGTTCATGCCGCTGCTGTTTATCCTGGCCGGCATCGGCGCCCGCTATGCCCTGGAGAAGAAAAGCGCCAAAGAATGGTTCAAGGCCCGCACCCGAAAGCTGCTGGTTCCGGGAACCATCGGCCTGTTTGTGTTCCAATGGATGACTGGGTATTTCAATACGGCCGTAGCCCGGGGAACCGGCATCTTTGACGGCCTGCCCGGTGTGGCAAAATGGGCTATCATGGCCGTGAGCGGCATAGGTCCGCTCTGGTTTGTGCAGCTTCTATGGCTGCTGAGCCTGGTGCTGCTGGCTGTGCGCGCTATGGATAAGAACGACAAGTTCTGGAACGCTTGTGGAAAGCTGAACATAGTGTGGATCATTATGCTGGGCGTGTTGTTCTGGGCCAGTGCGCAGACGCTCATCAGGAATCCCCGCCCCGAAAGCGCCGACGGCCTTCTGAACCTTTACAAACCCATCTTCTACCTGGTCTCCTTCCTGCTGGGTTACTTTGTGTTTTCCCACGAAGAGGTTCAGCAGAAGATTAAGCAGGCCTGGATTCCGCTGCTCAGTTGTGCGGTAGTAGCAGGAACCATACTCACTGTCACCACCTTCGGCCAGGACAATACCTCGGCCACCTACATGGGCAGTCCCCTCAACTGCCTTTACGGCTGGCTGTCCTGCCTGGCTATGATGGGCTGGTTCCAGGCCCAATTTAACTGCACCGACAAATTTGCCGGCTATATGACCCGCACCAGCTATGGCCTCTATGTGGTCCACTACCTGGTTGTAGCCAGTCTTGGTTACATGATGAAAATGTATACCCAGCTGCCGCCGGTAGCCATGTACGTCATCCTCACCCTTGCGGTGTTCACCCTCTCCCCTGCCCTGTACGAGGTCCTTCACCGCATTCCGTTTATCCGCTGGTGCGTCTTTGGAGAAAAGAAACAAGCTTAGTATGAAACGAATCATTACCCTCTTCCTACTCACGGGCGCCCTGGTGGCCTGCTCGTCCCAAAAAGACCTTTCCGGAACCTGGGAGTTCTCGCTGGACCCGAGCGGAACCTTCCAGGCCGATGCCCCCTTCGAAGACACCATCATGCTGCCGGGAACCACCGACCTGGCCGGGAAAGGACAGGAGCCGGGAGAAACGGTGGAGACCGGCCGGCTCACCCGCCGCCACGCCTACGTGGGCAAGGCCTGGTACCGGAGAACGGTCACCGTTCCGCAGGCCTGGAAAGACAAAGACCTCTGCCTCTTCCTGGAGCGCACCAAAGCCACTACGCTCTATCTGGACGGCGTCCTCATGGGCACCTGCAACGACGTCTCCACCCCGCAGAGCTATCTGCTGGAGCCGCTTAAACCGGGCAAACACACCCTGACCCTCTGCGTAGACAACGCCGGCGGCGTGCCGGAAGGCGTCATCCGCAGCTCGCACCTGTACTCGGAAGACACGCAGACCAACTGGAACGGTATCATCGGCCGTATCGAATTAGGGCCGGTCCAGACCCGGGAGAAGGCCTCCCCAGCCCGCATGCCCCGCCTGGAGATCCAGGACGGGCAGTTTCAGGCCGATGGGCATCCGGTCTTCCTCCGCGGCAAACACGATGCCTGCGTGTTCCCCCTCACGGGTCACACGCCCATGGACAAAGAGACCTGGCTCCAGTACTTTGAACAGTGCGCAGAGTACGGCATCAACCACGTGCGTTTCCACTCCTGGTGCCCGCCGGAGGCCGCCTTTGAGGCCGCCGACGAGCTGGGCATCTACCTCCAGCCGGAGCTCCCCTTCTGGGGCACGCTGGAAGGAGAGGAACTGCTCACGTTCCTCAAAAAGGAAGGCATCCACATTGTAAAGACTTACGGCCACCATCCCTCCTTCGCCCTCTTCTCGCTGGGCAATGAAGTCTGGGGAGAAGCCGCCGTGATGCAAGACCTGGTGGAGACCTTCCGCAGCCAGGCCCCGCAGATCCTCTACACCAACGGCACCAACGCCTTCCTGGGCTACCAGGGCTACGTGGAGGGAATGGATTTCCAGGCCACCTGCCGCACCGGCGGGGAGGCCTATGACGGATACCAGAAGCACGTCCGCAGCTCGTTCGCTTTCTGCGATGCCCAGGACGGCGGCATCCTCAACCGCTTCTATCCCAACACAAGTTACAATTATGCAGAAGCCCTCCAGAGCTCGCCGGTACCGGTCATCAGCCACGAGACGGGCCAGTTCCAGGCCTATCCGGACTATACCCAGATAGAGAAATACACCGGCCCGCTGGAGCCCCGGAACATCCTCGAATTCCGCCGCCGGCTGGAAGAAGCCGGGCTGGGAGACCAGGCGCAGGATTTTGCCCGCGCATCGGCCGCCTGGCAGGCAGAGTTATACAAGGCCGATATCGAGCTGTGCCTCCGCACCCCCGGCATGGGCGGCTTCCAGCTGCTGGACCTGCAGGACTACCCCGGACAGGGATCGGCCTATGTGGGCATCCTGGATGCCTTTATGGACAGCAAGGGAGCCGTGACCCCCGAGCAGTGGAGAGGCTGGTGCAGCGACATCGTCCCCCTGGCCCAGTTTGAGAAATACTGCTGGAGCACGGACGAGACCTTCCGCGCCCGCCTGGCCCTGGCCCAGTTTAGCCAAGAGCCCGTGACCGCCATCGAATGGTCCCTCTCTTCCGGCGCATCCGGCACCCTGGACGCCCCGGCCGGCGAAGGCCTGCTGGACGCAGGAGACATTGAGATAGACCTTTCCGGCATGGACGCCCCGGCGCAGCTGGAACTCACCGTGAAAGCCCTCACCGCCCAAGGCCCTCGCCAGAACAGCTGGCCCCTCTGGGTCTATCCGGCGGGCAACATGCCCGACAAGAACGGCATTACCATTGTAAGGGAACTTTCTCCTTCGGCCCTCAAAGCCCTCCGCAGCGGCGCTTCCGTGCTGCTCATGCCTTCCGACACCACCAACACCGTAGGTGGTCTGTTTGAGACCGACTACTGGAACTACCGCATGTTCAAGGAGATCTGCGAGAGCAACGGAAAGCCCGTCTCCCCCGGCACGCTGGGCCTGTTGATGGACCCTTCCCACCCGCTGTTCCGCGAGTTCCCCACCCGGGAGCACACCTCTTGGCAGTGGTTCCCCATCACCAAGGCCTCGCATCCCGCCATCCTGGACCAGCTGGACGGCTACAAGCCCATCGTGCAGGTGATTGACAACGTGGAGCGCAACCACCGCCTGGGCCTGGTGTACGAGTTCAAAGTGGGCCCGGGCCGCCTGCTGGTGTGCTGCGCCAACCTGGAGGAAGTGCTGGATACGCCAGAAGGACGCCAGTTCTACAGCGCCCTCCTTAACTACATGCGTTCTCCGGAGTTTGCCCCCACTACTGAGCTGCCATAAAGAGCTCGGCCTTGAGGTAATCGATGTTTTCCTGGACAAACTTATAGCCGTTGGAGCCCGGACGGGCCACGGCCATATACTTCTCGTACCACTGGAGGGCCTGCTTGTAGTCTTTCTTCATCTGGTAACAGTAGCCTATGGTAGAGAGGGACTGGATAAACTTGGGATTGTACTGGTAGGCCAGTTTGTAGTGTTCGATGGCCTGGTCCCAGGAGTTCTGCTTCCGGTAGTAACCTACGCCATACTGCTGCTGGATGCGGGAGGCCACGGAAGGATCCGGCTGGATCATCTCCCAGGCCTTGTCCAGCCAGGGTTTGATTTCACTTTCAAAATGGTAGTACATGTCGGACTTGAGGACGGCGATGGAATACGCCAGGCCCACGTCCGTGGAGTCGATCTGCCAGGCAGCCTTGAACTCCTGTTCGGCCCGATAGAGGGTCTTTTCCTGCCAATAGCACTGGCCCAGGTAAAAATGGATGGGGTAACTGTCGTTGCCCGCTTCCAGCTGGCGTTCAAATACCTGGATGGCATCCTTATACGCCTCCTTGCGGTACAGGGCCAGGCCCTGGAGCGGAGCGATGGTAAGATTATCCGGATCTACGGCCAGGAAAGGTTCGCTGAGGGACAGCGCTCCGTCAAAGTCTTCGGCATTAAGGAGGATGCCCATGGCCTTGGAGAGGGTGGTCTCGTTCATGGGGCGCAGGGCCAGCGACCGGCGGTAGTACCACAGGGCCGAATCGGCCTGCCTCATATTATTAAAGGAGTCGCCTATGTAGCTCACCACGGCGGGGATGGAGTCCCGTTGCAGCACCGCCTTCCCGGCCTCAATGCTCTGGGGATAAGCCTTGAGCCGGGAATAAATCTGCATGAGCCTTATCTTATAGAGAATACTGTCCGGGAAGCGGGCCGACAGCAGGAAATACGTACCCGCCGCGCTTTCCAGGTCTCCGCTCTGGAAGTGGCAGTCGGCCAGTTCGGCCATGACGGGTTCATCCACATCGCCGGGCTTTACCAGGGCCGAAAGTGCCTCCACCGCCTCGTCCGTGCGGTAGATACTCTTGAGGTAGCGGGCCTGGGCCAGGGCGGAATCGCGCTGGGTGGTCTGCGCCCCCAGCGGAACGCAGACCATGATCCACAGCCACAAAAGAAGGGTTCTTCTCATCGTCTGAGTTGGAAGATCACCGGGAAGGTATAGGTAACGGCAACGGGCCTACCCTCTTGCTGGCCCGGCTCCCACTTGGGAGAAGCGGAAACCACCCGCAGGGCTTCGGCGTCCAGGAGTTCATGGGCGCCCCGTATTACTTTGACATCGCGGACCACGCCGTCGGCACCCACGGTGAACTGGAGGGTCACCCGGCCCTGGATCTCGTCCTTCTTGGCCTGCTCGGGGTACTTGAGCTGGGAATTCACCCATTTGGAGAACTCGTTGGCGTCTCCGCCATTGAATCCGGGTTTGACATCAACCAGTTGGAACGGGATTTCCTCTTTGTCTTTCAGGGTTTCATCGGCCTCGGGGAGGGTGACCTGAACGGTTTCAGGAGTCACCTGCTGGACTTCCGGAGCAGGAACCTTGTTGTTCTTGGTAGGATTGCAGGCATACATGAAGACGGCCAGCACGGGGAGGAGGGCCAGATACGCATAGCGCATCCAGCGGGAGGAAGAAGTTTTTAGCATCATGGCGATACGGTTTTTAAGTTGGGCGTGCTGGAAGCCGCTGGCCAGGGTGAAACGGTGTTCTCCCACGGCTTTCCGCACCAGTAAAAATTGGTATTGGGTTGCATCGATGCCATTTTGAATCACGCCTTCATCGGCCTCATACTCGTGCAGGAGGCGGAGCTCCTCCCGGGCGATCCACACCAGCGGATTCCACCACAGGAGCAGCTGAAGGGGCAGGAATAACAGCAGGTCCACCGAGTGGCGGCACTGCACGTGCATGCGTTCATGGGTAAAGATGGCGGGGTTCTGCGCCAGGTCTTTCCGGCTCATGACCACCTTTCGGCCCCAGCTAAAGGACGGAACATCCTCTTCCAGCAGCACCAGGCGGCAGCCTTCGCGCTCCTGGACCTGGCCTTTCCGCATCAGCCGGCCCATGTTCCAGGCCGATACGCCATACAGCGCCAGCGTTCCTGCTATTCCGGCCAGGTACACGCCCAGCAGGACCGCCTGCCAGGGGAAAGGGGCCGATCCGGCAACAGTCTCGCCTTCGACGCCCACCAGGGTGGGAGCCTCCGACAGAACGGCAACCGTAACGGTTCTCAAGCGGATGAGCGGCAGCAGCAGGCACAGGTAGGAGCCCGTCAGCAGGAGAACGCGGTTCAGGCGGAAGAAAGTGGTGCGGCGCATGACCAGCAGGTAAAACGCATAGAACAGGCTCAGGTAGAGCCCGGCTCTGACTATATATAATAGGAACGGGCTCATTTGCGGTTCTTTTCAATTTGGGCAATCAGATCCTTGAGCTGCTGGAGGTCCATCTTGTCTTCTTCCACAAACTGGGAGACCAGGCTCAGATAGGAGTTGTCATAATACCGGGACACCACCTCGGAGATGGTACTGCCGCGGTACTCCCGCTCACTGGTCTTTACCTTGTAGCGGAAGGAGTTGGCCATGGGTTCCCGCTCCAGGAAGCCTTTTTCTTCCAGGAACTTCACCAGGGTGGCTACCGTATTGTAATGCGGTTTGGGATCGGGGATATAGGAGATCAAGTCCCTGATAAACAGGCTTCCGTGTTCCCAGAAGATGTTCATCAGCATCTCTTCTTTGGCCGTTAGTTTTTGCTTCATACGCTTTACTTCGTATAGTTTCCAACGGCAAAGATAATGCTTTTTCTCTTAACTCCTAATTTTTTTAGTAGTTTTCCTTAAAATTTTCGGAGAAGCTAGTTATTCGCCTCAGGGGTAATGATCACCCAGGTGCCCAGCTTGACGCGGTTCTTAAGGTCTACGATGTCCTCGTTGCGGAGGCGGACGCAGCCCTCGGTGGCGCGGGTGCCGATGCTCTCCGGGAACGGAGTGCCGTGGATGCCGATGTCCCGGTAACCGGGAACGTCCAGGCGCAGGAACCAGGGGCCATAGGCGTCCTTGATGGGGCCCTTGCCGTCCTTGAAGTCGTGGGGAATGCCCTTTGCGTAAAGCAGTTCGTTAATCTTGAAAGTACCTTCGGGGGTTTTGTTGTCTCCGCGCACCTGCTTGGGGCCAAAGTTCTTGGCCACGGAGCAGCCGTACTGCTTGATCACGTTTCCCTCCGCGTCTACCAGCGTAAGAGTCAGGGTGGGTTTGTCCACCACAATGAAGGGGGCCGAATCTACCTGCCCCAGGTACTTGGCAAAGGGGGCCTGGGCCCGGGCTGCGAACACCGGGAACAGGGCCAGCAAAAGGATGAGGATCTTTTTCATGGGAACAAAGGTACACTATTTTTTTGTATATTTGTGTTTACAACCACATAGCATCCAAAATGGACAAAAAAATAGCACTGAACCCTAACGAAGTAGTGGCTTTTCTGGAAAAAGCCCCGGAAAACTTCACAAGAGAAGACATGCTCACCTTCATTGAAGAGAAGGGCATCCGAATGATTGATTTCATGTACCCGGCTGAGGATGGGCGCGTCAAAACCCTCAACTTCACCGTCAACAGCCTCGAATATGCAGAGACCATCCTCACGGAGGGCGAGCGGGTAGACGGTTCCAGCCTCTTCCCCTCTTTCATCGAGGCCGGCAACAGCGACCTCTACGTGATCCCCCGCTACCGCACGGCCTTTGTGGATCCGTTCAACCAGATTCCCACGCTGTGCTTCCTCTGCGGCTTCTACGACAAGAGCGGCAAACCCTTTGACTGCGCGCCCCACGCCACGCTCATGAGGGCCGAAAAAGCCTTCGAAGCCTCCACCGGCATGCAGTTCGAGGCCATGGGAGAGCTGGAATACTACGTCATCTGCGAAGAGGACGATCTCTTCCCCGCCACGGACCAGAAAGGCTACCACGAGAGCGAACCCTTTGCCAAGCTCAACGACTTCCGCCGCGAGTGCATGGACCACGTGGCCAAGACCGGCGGCCAGATCAAATACGGCCACTCGGAAGTGGGCAACTTTACCCTGGACGGCAAAGTCTACGAACAGAACGAGATTGAGTTCCTCCCCTGCCCCCTGGACACCGCCGCAGACCAGCTCCTGCTGGCCAAGTGGGTCATCCGCAACCTGGCCTACCGGAGCGGACTGGACGTAAGCTTCGCCCCCAAGATCACCACCGGCAAGGCCGGCAGCGGCATGCACATCCACATGCGCCTGATGAGAGACGGAAAGAACGCCACCCTGGGAGCCGACGGAAAACTCTCGGAGCAAGCCCGCGCCGCCATAGCCGGTCTCATGACCCTGGCGCCGTCCATCACGGCCTTCGGCAACAAGAACCCTACCTCCTACTTCCGTCTGGTGCCCCACCAGGAGGCCCCCACTAACGTATGCTGGGGAGACTGCAACCGCAGCGCCCTGGTCCGCGTACCGCTGGGCTGGAGCTCTGGAACGGACATGTGCAGCGCCGCCAATCCGCTGGAAAAGCAGGCCGATCACGACACCACCGCCAAGCAGACCTTCGAGATGAGAAGCCCGGACTGCAGTGCCGACATCTACCAGCTCATGGCCGGCCTCTGCGTGGCCGCCCGCAAAGGCCTGGAGATGCCCCGGGCGCAGGCCTTGAAACTGGCAGAGGAAACCTACGTGGACATGGATATCCACAAGAGCGAGAACGCCGCCCGCCTGGCCACCCTTCGGCAGCTGCCCACCTGCTGCGTGGAAAGCGCCGCCTGTCTGGAAAAAGACCGGGCCGTTTACGAAGAGGCCGACGTCTTCCGCCCCCGCATGATAGACGGGATTTTGAAGGCCCTGAGGGCTCACAACGACCAAAATTTGCACAGCGAGGCACGGGGTGATACAAAACTAATGAGACGCCTCGTAACACATTATTTCTATTGCGGATAGGATTTTTTATTCCTGAAATTTGGACAAAAATTCGCCGGCTCCTTGCACTCACTGCAGGGAGCCGGCTACTTAACCTAAACTTAAACTATGAAAAACTTCGCTACAAAAATAAACAAAAGGTTCAATATATCCAAACTATTTGTGTCTTATTTTTGCAAATTTCAAAAGTAAAAGTTTTTCTCCGTATTGATCAAAAACAATTTTCGCCTTTAAGTCAGGAATTGTGCCCATAATTTCAAGGACTTTTCCCGCCCCAAATCGGTTGTGTTCGATCCGGTCTCCCACCTTGAAGCTGGACATGGGGTCCGGAACAAAGTTGGCATCGATAATGGGCGGCTTGGTGGTCCCTGTCATAGCCGGCTTGGGGGTTGCCGTCATGGCCGGCTTGACCGGCCATCTCTGCTGGCCGGACCAGCGGAAGCCGCGCGGCGCGTCGTCGTCCAGGTCGTCCACGGCGGCGCGGGACTCGAAGTCCTCCCGGCGCAGGGGCTTGTCCAGGTACTGCGGCGCCAGCTCCCGGAGGAAGCGGCTGGGGCTGTTGGACTCGTGCTTTCCGTTGCGCATGCGGGTATCGGCAAAGCTGATGGAAACCGCCTCCTTGGCCCGCGTGAGGGCTACGTAGAACAGGCGGCGTTCCTCCTCCAGGTCCTGCGGCGTAAGCATCCAGCCGCCGGAGGGGAACAGGTTCTCTTCCATACCCGCCACAAAGACGTACGGGAACTCCAGGCCCTTGGCCGTATGCACCGTCATCAGGGCCACCTTGTTGTTGGTCTCATCGTCGGCCACATCTACGTTGGACAGGAGGGAGACGTTTTCCAGGTAGTCCGCCAGCGTTACCTGCGGCTTTTCGTCCTGGGCTTCGGACTCCACCTCTTCGATATAGACCTTGACGCTGTTCAGCAGCTCCTCCACGTTGGCAAAGCGGGACTGGCCCTCCACCGACGTATCGGCCTTGTAAAACAGGTACAGGCCGCTCTCGGAGGCCAGGGTACGGGCACAGTCGTAGGCGTCTCCCGCCACGGCTTCACCCGCGGCCTTCTCCATCATTTTGCAGAAGGTGCGGATCTTTCCGATGGCAGCGCCTTTGAGGCCGAAGTCCTCCAGGTTGGGCAGGGAAGCCGCCTTGAAGAGGGAGACGCCGGCTTCGCGGGCCGCCAGCGCCAGGGCATTGAGGGAGGTGTCTCCGATGCCGCGGGCGGGCTTGTTGACCACGCGCTTGAAGGATTCGTCGTCATTGAGGTTGACGGCCAGTTTGAAGTAGGCCATCATATCTTTTACTTCGGCCCTTTCGAAGAAGGAATTGCCGGAGTAGATCATATACGGGATGTTGCGGCGGCGCAGCTGCTCTTCCAGCGCGCGGGACTGCGAGTTGGTGCGGTACAGGATGGCGAAATCCTCGTACTGGGCACCCGAAGCCCGCACCCGATTGAGAATGGCCGATGCAATCTGCATGGCTTCCTCCTGCTCGGTGTAGGCCCGTGCCACGTGGATCTTCTCTCCTTCGTCGCCCATGGAGACGCAGTTCTTGGGGATGCGGCCCTCGTTGTGGGCAATGAGGGAATTGGCGGCGTTCACGATGGTCTGGGTGCTGCGGTAGTTGCGCTCCAGGCGGAAGAGGCGCGCGCGGGGGAAGTCCTTCTGGAAATTGAGGATGTTCTGGATCTGGGCGCCGCGGAAGCCGTAGATGGACTGGGAATCGTCTCCCACCACGCAGATGTTCTGGTGACCGGCGGCCAGTTTGCGAAGGATCAGGTACTGGGCCATGTTGGTGTCCTGGTACTCGTCCACCAGGATGTGGCTGAAGCGGCCTGCAATGGCCGACAGGGCCTCCTGGCTGCGCTTGAACAGCACATTCATATAGAGGAGGATGTCGTCAAAATCCATGACGCCGGCCTTCTGGCAGGTCTGGCAGTAGAGGGCGTAGAGCCGGTAGATCTCCGGCTTCTTGTGCATGACATCCTCGTCCCGGTAGCCGCCGGCTCCCTGCATGTAGGGGGTGGGGGTTACCAGGTCGTTCTTGGCTTTGGAAATGCGGGAGAGGACCTCCTTGGGTTTGTATACTTTGTCGTCCAGGCTGAGCTGCTTGATACAGGTCTTGATGCAGCTCACGGAATCCGTGGTATCGTAGATGGTAAAGTTGGACGGAAAGCCAATCAAATCGGAGAACTCGCGGAGGAAACGGATGAACACGGAATGGAAGGTTCCCATCCAGAGCCGGCGGGCTTCCCGCTCCCCTACCATCAGTGCAATGCGCTCCTTCATCTCGCCAGCGGCTTTCTTGGTGAAAGTAAGGGCAAGAATGCGGTCTGCAGGCACACCCTGCTGTATCAGATAAGCTATTCGGGAAGTGAGTACCCGGGTCTTTCCCGACCCTGCTCCGGCCACAATCAGCATCGGCCCTTCGACACATTCAACAGCTTTTTTTTGCTCTGGATTTAAATCTTTCAGAATCCTATCACTCATTACTTTTCCTCTCGCACTTTTAAAATCTACGTTACCCCCTCCCGAAACCCCTCCCCTCGGGGGAGGGACTTTTTAGGAAAGAGCTCAATTCTTGACGCGAAATTAGCAAATTTTTCGTAACTTCGCGGAGTATTTTTGGAAATACACAAAACCATTTCAATAATGTCAAACAATCTCGATTTGAAAAAGGGCCTCAACATACCTGTGAAGGGTGTTGCAGCCCCGGAAGTCATCAAAACCGTGGTTCCTGACATCGTTGCCGTAAAGCCCACCGACTTCAAAGGCCTGGTCCCCAGGCTGCTGGTCAAGGAAGGTGACGCGGTAAAGGCAGGCTCCCCCGTGATGGCCGACAAACAACGCCCCGAGATTCTGTTCACCTCGCCCGTCAGCGGCACCGTGTGCGGAATCGTCAGGGGTCAAAAGAGAAAATTGCTGGCAGTACTGGTTAAAGCAGGCGAGAAGCAGGAGTTCGTGGACTTCGGTACCAAGTCTCCCGCCACCGCCGAAGAAACCAAACAAATCCTCCTGAACACCGGTCTGTGGGGTGCGCTCATCCAGCGCCCTTACGGCACCATGGCTCAGCCGGACACCACGCCCAAGGCAATTTTCGTTTCCTCTTTCAGCACGGCTCCCCTGGCCGCCGACACGGACTTCACCCTGCGTGAATCCCTGGACGACATCCAGGCCGGCATCAACGCCCTGGCCAAGATTGCCCCCGTGCACATCTCCATCTGCAAGGAGAAAGCCGCTTCCACGCCTTTCCACCGCGTAGAGAATGCCTCCATCCATGAGGTCAGCGGTCCCCATCCGGCCGGCAACGTAGGTGTACAGATCAGCCACATCGCTCCCATCCAGAAGGGAGAACTGGTCTGGACCATCTCCCCGCTGCACCTGGCCGCCCTGGGTCACGTGATCAAGACCGGCAAGCTGGATCTTACGCGCAAGGTGGCCGTCACCGGCCCTGCCGCCGCCAAGACCGGCTATGTGGTAGCCCTTCCCGGCACCCCCGTTAAGGAGCTCACCCAGGTAGAGGGAGACGTCCGCGTCATCGGCGGAGACGTCCTCACCGGAGAAGCCCTCGGATCCGAAGGCTATCTGGGCTTCTTCAACGACCAGATCACCCTCCTCAAGGAAGGCCGCGAGCGCGAATGGTTTGGCTGGGCCAAGCCGTTCCGTCCCAAGGTACACAGCTCTTCCTGGTGCTACTTCTCCTGGCTCACGCCCAAGAAGGAGTACGAGATGAACACCAACCTCCACGGCGGCCCCCGCGCCTTCGTAGAGACCAAGTGCTTCGAAGACGTCACTCCCATGGACATCTTCCCCATCTACCTCATCAAGGCCTGCCTGGCCGGAGACATCGAGAAGATGGAGAAGTTCGGCATCTATGAAGTGCTGCCGGAGGATCTCGCCCTCTGCGACTATGTAGACCCTTCCAAGAACGATATCCAGGCCATTATCCAGAAGGGCATTGACCTGATGATCAAAGAAATGGCATAAGCTATGGCAGAAGAAATGAAACCCGGCCTTTTTGAAAAAGGCGGCAAGCTATACTGGCTGCACTCTTCGATTGACGCTTTCGACACCTTCCTGCGGGTTCCCGGCACCGTAACGGCCAAGGGCGCCCACGTGCGTGACGGTATCGACCTCAAGCGCGTCATGATTACGGTGGTCATCGCCCTGGTACCCGCCGCTCTGTTCGGCATGTACAACGTGGGTCTGCAGACCTCCACTGTTTACGGCCTCGACTGGGGCTTCTGGCACATGTTCTGGTACGGACTGCTCCGGATGCTTCCCCTGTTTGTGGTATCCTACGCCGTAGGTCTGGCCATCGAATTCGCATCGGCCCAGATCCGCGGTGAAGAAGTGAACGAGGGTTACCTCGTCACCGGTTTCCTCATTCCCCTCATTGTCCCGGTGGACGTTCCGCTGTGGATGGTGGCCCTGGCTGTCGCCTTCTCCGTCCTCTTTGTGAAAGAGGTCTTCGGCGGCACCGGTATGAATATCTGGAACCCGGCTCTGGTGGCCCGCGCCTTCCTCTTCTTCTCTTATCCTTCCTCCATGTCCGGCTCTGCCGTGTGGGTGTCCAAGACCTGGGTCCCTGCCCTCAAGGGTGTGGACGCCGTTTCTTCGGCCACTCCCCTGGCCATCGCCCATGACGGTGCCTTTGACGCCGCCACCGGCGCCGTGGGCCAGTACAGCTTCATGGACATGTTCTATGGCTTCATCCCCGGCTCTACCGGTGAAACCAGTGTGATCGCCATCCTCATCGGTGCCTTCATCCTGGTCTGGACCGGCGTAGCCTCCTGGAAGATTATGGTGAGCTCCCTCGCCGGTGGTCTCCTGGTGGGTTGGCTGGGCCAGCTGGCCGGCGCCACCGTGGTGCCCTGCTACTACCAGCTGGTGATGGGCGGTTTCCTCTTTGGTTCCGTCTTCATGGCCACCGATCCCGTAACCGCCGCCCAGACCGAGACCGGCAAATGGATCTACGGTTTCCTGGTGGGTGCCCTGGCCGTTGTCGTACGCCTGTGGAACCCCGGTTACATGGAAGGTATGATGCTCGCTATCCTGCTTATGAACACCATGGCTCCGCTCATCGACCACTGCGTGGTATCGGCCCACACGAGCCGTCGTGCCAAAAAAGCAATAACCGCTTAAAGGATCTGCCCTATGAATACCAATAGCAACGTATACACCGTTATCTACACCACTGTGATTGTGGTGATAGTGGCAGCTCTCCTGGCTTTTGTATCCCAGAGCCTCAAGGCCAAGCAGGATGCCAATGAGAAGGCAGAGACCATCTCCCAGATGCTCACCGCCGCCCAGTACGGCACCAAGGCCGAGCTGGACAAGCTGGGCAACGCCGCCAAGCTGGACAAGTACGCAGAGGAAATTGAAAAGGCCTTTGTGATTGACCTGGAAGGCAAGGAGCTCCGCGAGCTGAACATCGATCGCAACGAGCTGGAGGTTTACAGCCCCAAGCAGCTCAAGCGTCAGAACTACAACATCAAGGGTGGCGCCAACAAAACCGGCGAACCTGAGATTCCCGTATTCATCTTCAAGAACGGCCGTACGGTGGTTCCCATCTACGGTGCCGGTCTGTGGGGCCCCATCTGGGGTTACATCTCCTTCGAGAGCGACCTTCAGACCATCGCAGGTGCCTACTTCGATCACGAGTCCGAGACCGCCGGTCTGGGCGCCAAGATCAAGGACGACCCGTCCTTCCAGGCCGAATTCAAAGGTGAGAAACCCGACTTTGCCGCCCCCCAGAGCGAGATTATCAACATCGTAAAGGGTGGCGCCCCCAAGGACGCCGAAGGCAAGTCCGTGGTTGACAATTCCGTCGATGCCATTTCCGGTGCTACCATGACCTCCCAGGGTCTGGACGCCGCCATTGACACCTGGCTGGAAGCCTATGCCAAGTACTTCACGGCCAACAAGCCGGCCAAGGAGCACTGCGGCAAGTGCGGTCATCACCACGAGGGTGAAGAAGTTGAACCCAAAGCAGAGGAGGAATAAGCCATGGATGCTAAACTCAAAGAAACCATTCTGAACCCCATCTTCAAGGGCAACCCCATTACCGTCCTGGTGCTGGGTATCTGCTCTTCCCTGGCGGTTACCGTTACCCTCAAGGGTGCGCTGGTCATGGCCCTCTCCGTGATTGTGGTTACCGGCATTTCCAGCCTCATCCTCTCTCTCCTGAGAAACACCATCCCCGGCCGTGTACGTATCATCGTGCAGCTGGTCGTGGTCGCCATGATGGTGATCCTGGTGGACCAGATCCTCAAATCGTTCGAAGCCACCTACGCCATTGACAAGCAGCTGTCCGTTTATATCGGCCTTATCATTACCAACTGTATTGTGATGGGCCGTATCGAGGCTTTCGCCCTGGGCAACAAGCCCTGGCCCAGCTTCCTGGACGGTATCGCCAACGGCGCCGGTTACGGTCTCATCCTCATTGTGGTAGCCTTCTTCAGAGAGCTCCTCGGAAGCGGCACCCTGTTTGGATTTGACATCCTCAACCGCTTCGGCTATGTTCCCAACAACCTGGTGATCCTGCCTCCCTTCGCCCTCATCCTCCTGGGATGCATCGTGTGGGTCCAGCGCAGCATCCAGAAAGACTTGCAGGAAAAATAATTGTGACGCCTTATGGAATATCTTAGCTTATTCGTAAAGTCCATCTTTGTGGACAATATGATCTTCGCTTACTTCCTGGGAATGTGCTCATTCCTGGCAGTATCGAAGAATGTGAAGACAGCTGCAGGCCTTGGCGTCGCGGTTATCTTCGTACTCCTGGTAACGCTCCCCATCAACTACTTGCTCAACACGTATGTGCTGGCTCCCGATGCCCTCATCAAGGGTGTAGACCTGAGCTTCCTCAGTTTCATCGTGTTCATCGCGGTCATCGCCGCCATTGTGCAGATCGTAGAAATGGTGGTGGAGAAATTCTCTCCCGAGCTCTACTCCTCGCTGGGTATCTTCCTGCCCCTGATCGCTGTGAACTGCGCCATTCTGGGCGGTTCCCTGTTCATGCAGCAGAAAGACTTCCTCAACATTGGCGAGGCCACCGTATACTCCCTGGGTTCCGGTCTGGGCTGGTTCCTGGCCATCGTATCCCTGGCTGCCATCCGTGAGAAGATGAGCTACTCCAACGTTCCGGCCGCTCTCAAGGGCCTGGGCATTACCTTTATCACCGTGGGTCTGATGGGTATCGCCTTCATGACCTTCATGGGCATCGCACTGTAGGAGGACTGAACTATGGGTAATACAATTTTTGCATCCATCGCAGTCATCGTAGTAGTGACGCTGATTCTGGTAGCCCTCCTCCTGATCATCAAGGCCGCCGTCACTCCTTCCGGCACCGTCAAGATTAACATCAATGGCGGCACCAAGGAGCTGGAGGTGACCCCGGGCGGAGACGTTATGCACACCCTGGCCGATCACGGCATCTTCCTCCCCTCCGCCTGCGGCGGCAAGGCCAACTGCGGCCAGTGCAAGCTCCAGGTGATTGAAGGCGGCGGCACCATCCTCCCCACTGAAACGGGCTTCTTCTCCCGCAAGCAGATCAAGGAAGGCTGGCGTCTGGGCTGCCAGGTGAAGGTAAAGGACAACATCCAGATTGCCGTTCCGGAGAGCGCCCTCAGCGTGAAGAAGCTGGAGTGCGAGGTAATCTCCAACGAGAACGTGGCCACCTTTATCAAGGAGTTCACCGTGCGTCTGCCCGAAGGCGAGCACATCGACTTCAAGTCCGGTGAATACATCCAGATTGACATCCCCGAGTACGAGGCCGATTTCTCCGACATGGGAGTGGCCGATATCTACAAGGGCGACTGGGAGAAGTACGGCATCACCAGCCTCAAGTTCAAGAACACCGTTCCCACCATCCGTGCTTACTCCATGGCCTCGTATCCTGCCGAGAAGGACGTGATCAAGCTCAACGTGCGTATCGCAACGCCTCCGTTCGACCGCACCCAGCCCAAGGGCGTGTTCAAGTTCGTGCCCGGCGTTCCTCCGGGAATCGCCTCCACGTATGTGTTCTCCCGCAAGCCCGGTGACAAGGTCATGATCTCCGGTCCTTACGGTGAGTTCCTCCTCCCCAAGGACGATCCTGATTCCCAGGAATACGTATTCGTGGGCGGTGGCGCCGGTATGGCTCCCCTCCGCAGCCACATCATGCACCTGTTCAAGACCCTCAAGACCAAGAAGGAAGTGCACTTCTTCTATGGCGCCCGGGCCCTGGTGGAAGCCTTCTACCTGGAAGACTTTGCGGAAATCGAGAAAGAGTTCCCCAACTTCCACTTCCATCTTGCCCTTGACCGTCCGGATCCCGCAGCCGATGCTGCAGGCGTGAAGTACACCGCCGGCTTCGTTCACAACGTGATGAACGAGACCTACCTCAAGGACCACGAGGCCCCCGAGGACATCAAGTACTTCATGTGCGGTCCGCCCATGATGACCAAGTGCGTATGCGACCTCCTGGATTCCCTGGGCGTTGCCCCCGAGAGCATCCTCTTCGACAACTTCGGCGCCTAATCCCGCCGAGACTCCATAAAAAAACCGGTTCAGATTTGAACCGGTTTTTTTGTTATCCGATGTAATGCATCATTAAGATCCGGATGCAGTCCGATACCCGTTTCTCTGTATCCGTCGCTTTCTCGTAAAGCTCTGCCAGGTTCTTGTACTTGGTCATTTCCCGCAGATCCGGCTCCTGGGTGAAGATGTAGCCGATGTAGTTTTCGTAGGCTTCGTCGGCCTCGTGTTCCAGCTCCGTCACGCGGTCTGCCTGGAGGATGATGGCCGATGCGTTCTTGCGGATGTCGATCAGAAGGGGGAAGATGGCCTTGAGGGCCACGCTCTCTTCCCAGATGATGCGGGACAGATCCTGCAACTGGAGATCGATCTTGGCCGGCTGGTAGATGTTCAGGGCGTTGGAAGCGTCCTTGATGACGTCCAGCACGTCGTCCAGGGCCATGGCGATGGTGGTGAGTTCCCGGCGCACGCCGGAAGTAAAGAGGGCATGGGCCGACTGCTCGCGGAACTCCGTGAGCTGGGCGTCTCCCATGTGCTCGTTGTTTCTGATTTCCGAGTACACTTGTTTCCAGTGGTCCCGGTCCAGGGACTGCTGCATTTCACAAAGGAGCTTGGCACTGTCACAAAGGAGCTGAGCCTGCCGGTCAAAGATGGGCAGCAGCTCTCGCATGGGGTAGAATACACTCGATAAAGCCATAAGAAACATTATTTTTTTAACCGATTATTCGGTTAAAACAGCAAAACTATTTCTAAAACCGTCTGATACAACACTATTTTTTTTACGATTCTTGGAATCCGGCCGTCCAGTGTCTAGCTTTGCCCCTGGACCAAGATCCGAAAACCATGACACGAAGAAAAACCACAGGCCGGACTTCTACTAAGTATTCACACCCCGTCTTATCGTCTTCTGCATTCCGCCGCACCTCTGTGGCCATCATCACTGCGCTCTTGCAGGCTCCGGCCTTTTTTTCTTCGTGTGAACGTCCTCTCTTAAGAGAGGAAACGCCCATCGGAACGCAAATTTATATACAATGGACAAAAAATACAACACCGGAAGCCATCGATTTGTTCTTTTTCGACACCCTGGGGGCCCAGAAACTGGACAGTTACCAGCAAATACTTCGGCCCGAAGGACCGGCCCGAACCTATGGCGTATCCGGGACGGGAGCCAAGAGGATGGTAGCCCTCTCCGGCACCGCCGGCGTCACCGACACCTGGCTGGATATCTGTAACTACGGAAGTCTTTGCAAGAAGACCTTCCGGCTGGAAGAGGAGAACCCCGGCTCCCCGCACCTGGTGGCCGAGGCCCTTCTCCCCGACGCCGCCTCCCGTACCTATCTCCTGAACCTGCAGACCATGCTATCCCATATCCGGTTGGTTTCCGTCTCCTGCGACTTCAGCGGCCGACCTTACCATGACCCAGCATTCGAGTGCTCCCGCATCTATCTGACAAACGCCGCGACGGAGTACAAACCGCTGGGGTCGGGAGGCGGACATCCGGTATCCTGGATCAATGCCGGCAGCCTGGACAGCGTAGCCACCCAGGGCCTGCCCCACCCCGAGCTCATTCTCAGGCCCGGACTGGGGCGTGTAGTCCTGGAGCGGCAGTTTCCCCAGCTGCTGTTCGCTTGCTATGCCAATCCGGCGGGGCATGGAGACATTCCCCGCACGCGGCTGGTGCTGGAGGGAACGGTGGACGGCATCCTCTGCTACTACCCCATCGAAATAGAATCGCTGGAACCGGCCAAGGAGTACCAGCTCAGCCTGACCCTCAGACGGATGGGCTCACCCGACCCCGACATCCCCGTCCGGAGCGACGCCGTGCTGGTAGAGACCCAGACCGTTCCCTGGCAAATGCGCGATCCCTATACCGTCACCTTCTGAGTTATGAAAAAAGTTCTGTTCTGTCTTCTTATCGTTCTGGGCGCCTGTACGCGAGAGACTTCTTCTCTCCCGGACACCCGGGTCATCCTTAGTACCGCATCTCCTCTTACCCGTGCAGGCGACCCGGACGATAACCGCATCACCGACTACAACCTCTATATATTCAATGCTTTCGGCGTCCTGGAAGAAAGGGCGTACGTGCCGTCCCGGGCCATCCACCTCACGGACGGCAAGGTAGAGTACCATACCACCCTGCTGAGGGACGTCCCCTACACCATTATAGCCGCGGCCAACCTGGGCTACGAGCTGCCCTTCCGCACGCTGGAGGAAGCCCGCGCCTACCGGTACCACCTTGCCTACCCGGACGAGTTCTCCCAGGGCCTTCCCATGGCCGCTTGGCAGGAAGGCGCCACCGTAGGAGAGGACGGGGTGCTGGAAGTAGAGTTGGAGCGCCTGATGGCCCGCATCGAGCTCACCATCGACCGCAGCCAGCTGCAGGCCGATATTGATTTCAAGGTAACGGACGTGCGCGTGGGCGCCTGCCCCTCCTCCGTCCAGCTGCTGGGCCCCAGTAAAGTAAGCGGCCCGCAGGAGACCTTCAGCGTGGGTTATGGCAAATCCGGCAACCAGGTAAGCGCCCTCAACGAAGGCGCCAGCCTGAGCCGCAGCGTAAACGTCTATTTATTGGAAAACTGCCAAGGGGACCTCTTGGAGAATGTGCAGACCGACAGCGGAAAAGTCTTCAAGGACGGCCGCTACCAGGACATCTGCTCCTATATAGAATTAAAGGCTCAGTACCACTCCCCTTCTTATAGCACGCCGGTGGGAGACAGGCTCATTTACCGGTTCTATCTGGGAGAAAACCTCAACAACTTTGACGTGGTGAGGAACACCTGGTACCGCATCACCGTCTGCCCCCGCGGAGACGGCCTCCAGGAAAGCAGCTGGCGGGTTAACAAGCAGGCTCTGAGAGGTTCTTGAGGCACTTTTTTAGGGAATCTGTCCAATAAGGGACAGACAGGCCGAAGGTCTGCTTGACCTTGGTCTTGTCCAGCACCGAATAGGCGGGCCTCACCACCTTGGAGGGGAACTCGTCGCTGTGGCACGGCTGGATATCGCAGGCCGTATGGCCGGAATACGCGGCAATGGCCTTGGTGAAGTCATACCAGGAGCATACACCCTCGTTGCTGTAATGATAGATGGCGCCCTCGTCATGGCCGACCTGTTCGGCCATCTTTACGATGGCTTCGGCCAGGTCTCCGGCGTAGGTGGGGGTTCCCACCTGGTCAAAGACCACCTTGAGGGAAGGCTTTTCTTCCGTCAGACGCAGCATCGTCTTCACGAAATTCTTGCCGTATTCGCTGTACAGCCAGCTGGTGCGGATGATCAGATGCCGCACGCCGGAGCGCAGGATGGCCTCTTCTCCGTGGAGTTTGGTTCGGCCATAAGCGCCCGTAGGGCAGGCGGGAAGGTCTTCCCGGCAAGGCGTGTTGTGCGGCTCTCCGCCAAATACGTAATCCGTAGAAATATGAACCAGCAGGCCGCCCACTTCCTTCATGGCCAGGGCCAGGTTCTCCACGGCCTTGGCATTCAACAGTTCGGCCAGGGGCTCGTTGTCCTCGGCGGCGTCCACGTTGGTATAGGCCGCGCAGTTGATGATGGTATCGATCTGATGTTGGGCCACCATTGCCCGGATGGCGGCAGCGTCCGTGATGTCCAATTCTTCAACATCCGTAAACACCCAGGATGCCTCCGGGGTAGCTATCCTTCTCAGGCTCATTCCCAACTGGCCGTTGGCGCCGGTTACCAGGATCTTCATTCTGCGTAATAATCTATGGAATAGTCAAACAAATCCGTGGCCTGGGCCAGGAGCGGATGGTGTTTGTCCTTCTCGGACAGGAGGATATCGGCCTCCGGGATTTGCCAGTCAATGCCCAGGGCGGGGTCATTCCAGGCGATGGCGCCTTCCGACTCGGGGGCGTAGGGATAGTCGCACTTGTACTGGAAGACGGCTTCCTCGCTCAGCACGGCAAAACCGTGCGCAAAACCGCGCGGGACAAAGAACTGCCGGTGGTTTTCTCCGGAGAGTTCGCAGGCTACGTGCTGGCCAAACCAGGGAGAACCGCGGCGGATGTCCACCGCCACGTCCAGCACCCGGCCGCTCACCACCCGCACCAGTTTGCTCTGGGAGCAGGCTCCCTTCTGGAAATGCAGGCCGCGCAGCACGCCGTAGTGGCTCTTGCTCTCGTTGTCCTGCACAAAATGGATGGGGCGCACGGCCGCGTCAAAATCACGCTGGCTCCAGCTCTCCATGAAATAGCCGCGCGGGTCCCCAAACACTTTGGGCTCTATCACCAGCACGCCCGGTATGGCTGTTTGCTTAATCTCAATCATACAGACCGTTTTCCACGTCATCGGCCAGCTTCAGAAGATACTGGCCATATTGGTTCTTGGCCATGGGCCGGGCTATTTCCCGGACGTGGGCCGGAGTGGTCCAGCCACGCCGCAGGCCGATGGCTTCCAGGCAGGCCACCTTGAGCCCCTGGCGCTTTTCAATGGTTTCGATGTAGACGGAGGCCTCCGACAGGGAGTCGTGCGTGCCGGTATCCAGCCACGCAAAACCGCGTCCCAGCGTCTGGACCTTGAGTTCTCCGGCCTGCAGGAATTCCTGGTTCACCGTAGTGATCTCCAGTTCTCCACGGGCCGAAGGCTTGATGTGGGAAGCCACCTCCACCACCTTGTTGGGGTAGAAGTACAGGCCCACCACCGCATAGTTGCTCTTGGGATGCTCCGGCTTCTCCTCAATGGAAAGGCAGTTGCCGGCCTTGTCAAACTGGGCCACGCCGTACCGTTCGGGATCGCTGACCCAATAGCCGAACACGGTGGCCTTGGCTTCTTCCTCGGCCGTGCGCACGGCCTCTTTCAGAAGCGCCGTAAAGCCTGCACCGTGGAAGATATTGTCTCCCAGCACCAGGCACACGCTATCATGGCCGATGAATTCCTTGCCAATAATGAAAGCCTGGGCCAGGCCGTCCGGCGAAGGCTGCTCGGCATAGGAGAAATGTACGCCGTAGTCTTCTCCGGTACCCAGCAGACGCCGGAAACCCGGGAGGTCCTGCGGAGTGGAAATGATCAGGATGTCCCGGATGCCCGCCAGCATGAGCACGCTGATGGGATAGTACACCATGGGCTTGTCGTAGATGGGCAGGAGCTGCTTGCTCACACCCTTGGTAATGGGATACAGACGGGTTCCGGATCCTCCGGCAAGTACGATTCCTTTCATATCCTGCAAAGATAGCAAATAATCTTGAGAACGGCTTATTCTTCGTAGGCCACGGGGGCTTTCAGCGGGCGGAAATGCCGGGGAGAAGTATAGCCCGGCAGCGTGGCGTGCCAGGCCCGCATCTGGCGTAGGGCCTCCTCCTTGTTATAGCCGGATCCGCCGGGATGGACCACGCGGATGCGGTCGTCCACCAGCACCAGCAGTTGGTTAACCCGGGCGTAATGGCTCAAGGCCAGGTCTATGCCCCAGCCCAACCGGTTCAGGGACAGGTCAATGGGGCACACCTGCTCCAGCAGATCCAGCCGGACCAGATGGAACCATCCTTCCTGGAAATTGGTGCAGCGCATACGGCCGGTCCAATGGCAGCGGCTTTGCGGCAGGGAACGGCCTTTCCAGGCTGTAGAAGGCTGGTACAAGCCCACATTGGTGCTGTGGGCGATCTTTGCCATGGTCTCCGCCAGGAGGGCGGCGTTCTTGTCGCTGATGACCAGGTCGCTGGTAACCACCATCACCCAGCCATAACCGCCTTCGCGGCCCCGGCGGCAGGCCTCGTTCATGAGACCGGCGTAGTAGATGTTATCCAGATGAACCGCCAGCGGATGCGGGCACGGAGGCTGGCTGCCGCTGTCCAGGATGAGGGTATCGAAGTGCGGCGACAGTCTATCGGCCCACGCCTTGGCCCCGGCGTGTTCACAATAATTCAGGATGCAACAGAGGATGCGCGCGTTCATTTCTTGATCCGGTAACGCAGGCGGGCCCAGGGGGTACGCCTGAAATTAAAGATGGGTTTATCCTGTGCTCCACCGTAGCTGTTCCGGCGTCCCACAGCCGTGGGGAAACGTTTTTCGCAGGTGCGGTACTTTTCCCTCAGGTACTCCAGGCCCTGCCAGAAACGCTCGGAGAGCTTTCCGCCGGAATAGTGCCGGCATTTCACGGACAGGATGCGCGAGGGTACGCCCTTGAGCCAGGCCGATGTGCAGAAATCCTCGGCGTACAGGTCAAAGGGCAGCTTTTCGTCAAAGCGGAGGCCCTTCTGGCGCAGCAGACGGGTATGGGCTATCACGCACTGACAGTCAAAGGTATCGGCCTCGGGCTTTTTCCAGGTGCCCCGATTGCGGCGAAGGCGCAGGCCGTCCTTCCGGCACTGTTGGATGCTGCCGGTGATATGGATGAAGTCGGCATGGGGGCAGACCTCCATAATGGCGCCGATTGGGCCATACAGGCAGCCCTTGTCCAGGCCCTGCAGGCGGGGGGCCAGCGGTTCCAGCGGTCTCCAGTCCTCGTGGCAGAAGACCACCCAGCCCTCCCCTTCCAGGCTGTCCATGAACTGGTTATAACGCTGCGGAACCCCCAGGTTCTCCGTGCGGTTGTCCAGGGGAACCAGGGTGCAGCCGGTGCAACAGGGATTCTGGCCGATGCATTTGTCATACATCGCGTAATCCCGGACCACCGACACTATGTATACGGGTTCACTCATAGGCAATCCTGAAAACGGTCCGGAATCCGGACAATGATACGGAGGCCCAGCATAGCCGGTTTGTTCCAGGCGTAAGGGGGCCTTAACAAGGTCTGGCAGACACGTGCCCGGCGCGTCCAGCGGTCAAAATCGCGGGCTTTCAGGGCCGATACCAGCCGGATGGTGCGCGAGCGCTTTTTCATATGATGCTCCCAGCCCTGCTCCAGACGGGAAGGATCGGAAAAACGGTCCTGGATGCGCTTGAGGTCAAAATAGCCGAAATGGAACAGGTACAGGTCTTTGGCAATGTGGAAATTCTTTCCCTTGACGCGGTGGAAACCACTGCCCCAGGGTAGCGGCCGCGCCAGCACCGAAGCCTTGGTGTAGCGCGTCCCCAGCTGGGCATAATGCCGCTGCTGCAGGAAAGGACGGTCTTCCACGATATCGGCCTCCTCTCCCAGCATCTGGCCAAAATCCAGTCCCAGGGCCGATACGGAATCGCGGATCTCCAGCTGGCCCAGGAATTCCGGCAGGGACAGCCCCAGCGCGGGATCGGCCACCAGGAATTCGTCGGCGTCCGTGCCGATGACAAGGTCATAACCGGCCGCAAAAAGCTCCGCCGCCCGGGCCGACAGAAACTGCAATCGGCCTTTGTCATGCTCCACCACGTTGGTGCCAATCTTTTCTACCTTTTGGGTATGCACCCCGTCGCAGAAAGCGGGGATTTCCTGGTCCAGGCCGTCAAAGTATACATACAGGTTCTCCCGCCCCAGCTGACCACCGTAGTACTCCACCCACTTGCGCAGGTAGAAGTTGTCGTTACGGACCATGGTGAGGGCGGCTATCCTTTTCATAGGTACTGGGCGGTAAAGGTTTTCCCGTTCTTCTTGAGATCTTCGGGCGTGCCGGCAAACACCACTTCCCCGCCCCGGTCTCCGGCGTCGGGTCCCAGGTCGATGACCCAGTCGGCGCTGCGGATCACGTCCACGTTGTGCTCTACCACCAGGACCGTATGGCCCTTGGCAATGAGTACGTCAAAAGCCTTCAGGAGCTTCTCCACGTCGTAGAAATGCAGGCCGGTGGTAGGTTCGTCAAAGATGAAGAGGATGCGCTCCCGGCCGCCGGCCGCCAGGGACAGGAAGTACGCCAGCTTGATGCGCTGGCTCTCACCGCCGCTCAGCGTGCTGGACGGCTGGCCCAGCTTGATATAGCCCAGGCCCACATCCACCAGCGGCTGCAGCTTGGCGGCGATGGACCCAGCCGCCTCTTCCTTCTGGGCACTAAAGAAGGCGATGGCCTCCTCTACGCTCAGGTTCAGGATATCGTCTACGTTCAGGCCCTGGTAGCGGACCTCCAGGATGTCCGGTTTGAAGCGTTTGCCGCCACAGCTTTCGCAGACCATGGTCACATCGGCCATGAACTGCATGCCAATCTTGACAAAGCCGTCTCCCTGGCACTCCGGGCAGCGGCCGCCCTCCTGGTTGAAGGAGAAGAACGACGGCGTGTACCCGTTGATGCGGGCATACTGCTGCTCGGAAAGGAGTTTGCGGATATCGTCGTAGACTTTCAGATAGGTGACGGCGTTGGAACGGGAACTCTTGCCGATGGGGTTCTGGTCCACGTATTCCACGCGGGTAATGCGATTGAGGTCTCCTGCCAGGCCCTTGAACGTGCCCGGCAGGTCTCCGGTCTCGTTGAGCCGGCGGTGCAGGGCCGGGTACAGGATGTCTCCCACCAGCGAGCTCTTGCCGCTGCCGGAAACGCCGCTGACCACGGTAAAAGCGTTCAGCGGGAACTGGACGTCTATGTCTTTGAGGTTGTTCTGCATGGCGCCCTGCACGGTAATGCTGTAGCGCCAGGGATTCTTCTCCCGCACGTACGGCTGGCGGATGCCGGCCAGATACTGCAGCGTCAGGGATGGCCGATCGGGGTCGGCCATGACGTCCGGCGGGCCCATATACACGATCTCACCGCCGTTCAGGCCGGCCTTGGGCCCCAAGTCTATGAGGCAGTCTGCGCTGCGGATAATCTCCGGGTCGTGCTCTACCACCACCACGGTGTTGCCAATGTCCCGCAGGCGTTTGAGGACGGAAATCAGGCGCTCGGTATCGCGGGGATGCAGGCCGATGGAAGGCTCGTCCAGGATGTACATGCTCCCTACCAGGGAACTGCCCAGGGCCGTGACCAGGTTCACCCGCTGGCTCTCACCGCCGGACAGGGTATTCATGGTACGGCTCAGCGTGAGGTATCCCAGGCCCACGTCTTCGATGCACTGCAGCCGGTATACAATCTCCTCGATGGTCTTTCCGGCCACTTCCCGCTCGTACGCGGTCAGTTCCACGTCCTGGAACCACTTCAGGAGTTCCTCCACGGTCATGCTCAGCAGGTCGTGGATGGTTTTTCCGGACACTTTTACGTACAGGGCCTCTTTGCGGAGGCGGCTGCCGCCACAGGCGTGGCAGGTGGTGCGCCCGCTGTAGCGGGACAGCATGTATTTGTACTGGATCTTGTAGCGGTTGCTCTCCACCCATTCAAAGAACTCGTCTATGCCCACGATGGTGGACTCGTCTCCCTGGACGGAACGGCTCTCCCAGAGCGTGCGCCGCTGGGTCTCCGTAAGCTTGCAATAGGGCTCGAAGATAGGAATGCCGTACTTTTCCGAATTGCGGACCACCTGGTCCTTGAACCAACTCATCTTGTCTCCCCTCCAGCAGGCGATGGCGCCTTCGTAGATGCTCTTGGTCTTGTCCGGCACCACCAGGTCTTCGCTTACGCCCACAATCTTTCCCAGGCCGCCGCACACCGGGCAGGCGCCCAGCGGGCTGTTGAAGGAGAACAGGTACTCGTCCGGCTTGCGGAACACAATGCCGTCTTTCTCGAAGCGGGAAGAGAAAGTCTTGAGGAAGGGCTTCTCCGATCCGGCCATCACGTACAGGGCCATGTCTCCGTCTCCCTTGTCAAAGGCCGACTGGACGGAGGCGTTGAGACGGGTGCTCATGTCCTGGTCCAGGACGCCGGACGTCTTTACGCGGTCTACCAGCAACAGGAGGCCGGCGGGGTATTTCCCGTCCATCTTGAGCACGTCCTCAATCTGGAGGATGGACGCATCGGCCGGGTTGAACAGGCGGCCGAAGCCCTCTTCCTTAAGGGCCAGCATCAGCTCCACGTGGTCCTTGCGGCTGTCCCAGCGGAGGTTGGAGAGGATGTACAGCGCACGGGGCTGTCCATCGCCGATGTATTCCAGGACGTCCTTGACGGACTGGGCCTTTACCTCTTCTCCGCTTACGGGAGAATAGGTACGGCCTACACGCGCAAACAGCAGGCGCAGGAAATCGTAGATCTCGGTGGTGGTAGCTACGGTGGAACGGGGGTTCCGGATGTTGACTTTCTGTTCAATGGCTATGGCCGGAGGGATGCCTTCGATGGCTTCCACGTCGGGTTTGGCCATACGGCCCAGGAACTGGCGGGCATAGGATGAGAGACTTTCGGCAAAGCGGCGCTGGCCCTCCGCAAAGAGGGTATCGAACGCCAACGAGCTTTTGCCGCTGCCGGAAACGCCGGTAATCACCACAAGCCGGTTACGGGGGATCTCCACCGTAATGTCCTTGAGGTTGTTGACCCGGGCGTGCCGGATGACTATGTTTCCTTCGGCCGGCATGTCTAACTCGTAATCTTTTCCAGCATCCTTTCCGGAATATAGGACGAGGCCACCGCGATCACCCCTTCCACACAAACCAGCAGGCGGCGGTCTTTCTTGATGCGTTTGATGTATCCTTCGGCCCCTTTCAACGGTCCTTCAATCACGCGGACTTTGTCTCCCTGCATAAACTGTACGAGGTCGTTGGTGAAGAAGGAAAGGCCGTTTCCGCCGTGCTGCGTAAGGAGGCGGAAAGAGTCCATCTGGCTGTCGGGGATGACGGCCCACTTCTTGAAATCGGCCGATTTGTAGATGAATCCCAGCATGCGGCCCATCTGCAGTTCTTCCTTGAGACGGGCATCCACGGCGTGGATGCCGGCATCATCGGCCCTTACAAAGATGAGGGAGGTGACCAGGGGTTTGCGTTCGTAGATCACGGGGCCTTCCTGGACGTAGCGGCTGTCCTTGCGGTGGTTTTCATCCATCATGGACAGCATCCTGGACACCTTCAGGAACTCCTGTCCCTTGAGGTTGACTCGCTGGACGGGCAGGTAGGTCTCCAATTCCATGTCCGACAAGATGTCCTCTATTTTGAACACCTTGTTGAAAAAGACTTTAATTGCGTACCATTTTTTGTCCATTGACCCCTGCAGATAAGTAGACAAAGATACTGTTTTCTTACGGCACTACCAAACTTGGAGAAAATTATTTATCTTTGTTCTCAACCAACTTTTCAATATCATCATGAAAGCAGTCTCCCTTTTAATGCTCACCGCATCCGCCGCTGGAATGCTGGCGTGCTCGTCCCATCAAACCCAGTATGTCATCACGGGTAAGAACGTCCCTGAGAACGTTACCAAAGTTTTTCTGGTAAGCCGCCTGATCGAAGACGACATAGACAGCGCCGCAGTGGTGAACGGATCTTTCCAACTCAAAGGAAAGGCCGACAAGGATGCCTTCCTGGGCGTCGTAATGGACAACTTCGACTGGAACTTCCCCCTCATCAACGACGGCGTTCCCATGGTAGTTGACTTCGCGGACACCACCCTCTCCGGATCGGACCTCAACAACAAGATCACGGAATGTGACAAACGCAACGGCAAGGCCTATCACCGCATCAACCAGATGGTCAAAGAGTACGTAGCCCTTCCCAAGGAGGAGCAGAAGGCCCAGGAAGATGCCTTTATAGCCAACTATGAAGAGGCCGTGAACGACTATGTAGAGACCAAACTCGCCATCATCGAAGAGAACAAGGACAACCTGGTCCCCGTGGTCTTCATCGAAAACGTTGCCGAGGCAGCGGGTTACGCAAAGCTTAACGAACTGCTCAACTCCGGCGCCCCCTACACCAAGCATCCGTTTGTGGCAGACCTCAAGGCCAGCATGGAGAGGGCAATGGAAGAGGAATTAAAGGCCGACGATGTCAAGAGCGCCGTCATCGGCCAGAAGTTCCTGGATCTGGAAGAGGCCGATACGGAGGGCAACCTGCACAAGCTGAGCGAATACGCCGGCCAGGGCAACTGGGTACTGGTAGACTTCTGGGCCTCCTGGTGCGGCCCCTGCAAGTCCGAAATGCCCAACGTGGTAGCCGCCTACAAGAAGTATCATGACAAAGGCTTCGAGGTGGTGGGCCTCTCCTTTGACAGCGAAAAAGATCCCTGGGTAGAAGCCATCCTGGAGTGGAACATGCCCTGGATCCACCTCTCGGACCTCAAGTCCTGGAAGACGGTGGCCGCCGAGGTTTACTCGGTCAACGCCATCCCCGACAACCTTCTCATCGACCCGGAAGGTATTGTGGTAACCCGCGGCCTCCGCGGCGAAGCCCTGGAGAAGAAACTGGCCGAAATCTTCGAATAATTTCAGTTTGAGATACAAAAAACGGGTCCGCAGGATAGCCTACGGACCCGTTTTTTTAATGCTTGGGATTATTCAACGGGAGGGTTTACACCATTGACGAAATCCTTTACCTGCTTCTCAAAGCGGTTGATACCGAAGAGAGCCACCAGGTAACCCACACCGATCATCAGGATAGCGGCGCCGATGAGGGTGGAGAGGGTGACGGCAGATACATCCGGGTTGCGGAGGCCCAGGATACCGAGGACCACACCGGCCAGGCCGAACACGAAGAGGACCCACCAGTAAGGGAAGCCCACCTTCTTGAAGTCGAAGCTGTGGATGGCTACGAAAACGCTTTCCACGATGACCCAGATCACAAAGATCACCGGCAGCGAGGCGGCAACGAACAGGTTGTTGCACAGGAAGATGATACCGATGATGATCTCAAAGATGGAGCTGAGCACACGGCTGGCGCTGTTGGGAAGGAACTTCTGCGTCTTGAAAGTGAAGATCAGCTTGAAGATACCGGACAGCAGCGTAAAGCAACCGATGGTCCAGGCCGTAGCAAACAGAGTGGCTGCCGGCTCGCAGATGCACATAATACCAAGGGCTACCAGGAGAACACCCGATATACCCAACCAGATTTTGTCGGATTTTTGCATGATTTGACTAGTTTTAGTTGTTTAGTGGTTGTTAGTTATGGTCAAATTTAAAAAAAATGCAATTAACCACCAAACGTTTAGCCCAAAATTTAAATCCGTAGGCTTCCTCCGGGTATTGAATCGGCAATAGCCTCTTGATACATTTTGATTAGGGCCTGGGCCGAGTTGGCTATGTCATACTGGTCCATGGACTTGACATAGCGTTTGCCTTCTTCCCAGCGCTCCTTGGGATGGGAGAGCCACCAGTCTATCTTTTGGGCCAGTTCCTGATGGTCCTTCTCCTGGAAGATGCTGCGGTTATCCAGGGCAAACTGGGAGGTACCGGTGTGCCGGCCTTTCGCAATGACGGGCACGGCGCCCTGATGCATGGCTTCCATGATGGAAAGGCCTTCCACCTCGGTGGTGGCGCAGTGGATGCAAAGATCGGCCCCGGCAGCAAGGGTCCGGAGTTCATCCCTGGTGCAGAACATGAACTCCGGCTTGTACTTCACAACACCGTCTTCGTATAGTTTCATAGCCATGCGCTTGTACTGCCTGGCCTTGGGTCCCTGGCCTGCGAACTGAAGCTGGATACGGTCTGCAAAGGCCGAATGGCGGATGGCACGGATCAGCGTGGGCTGATCCTTTTCCTCTGAAAGCCGGCCGATATAAACCACCTTGAGGGGACGCTGGGGATCCAGATAGTCTTCAGGAGGGACGTCCGGGCGGATGCAGGCATCCGGGACAAGTCCGTTGGAGAATACGTGAAGTTTGGATTTGAAGTGGTGGCGGACCAGTCTGTCACATACATTCTGTGTAGGGCACTGAATGTGGGACCAGTCATTGAAAGCCAAATCCCTCCAGGCATTAAGAAGGAGGATGTTGGCTGTCTTGCACCAACCCAGCCAAAGGGAGGAAAAAACGTTCTCCGGATGCAGGTGGTAGGTTCCGGTAACGGGTTTTCCAAGCTTCTTTGCGATCTTGTAGGCATTAACCTCCAGCACAAAAGGCTCTTCCATATGGACTACATCGGCCCAGCGGATGGCCTCTTCCAAAATCTTTTTGTCCGTAGAGGCAAAGTGATAGCCATGGGCATCAATAATGGGCTGGACAAGGGGGAAATGGTACCACTTGAGCCGGTAATAGGGCTGAGGACCGTTGGGATCATCGTTGGGGCCGGCAACAATTCGGACGTCCTGTCCGGCAGCCTTCAGTGCCTCCACCGTCCGTCTGGCCGATGACGACAAACCATTGCCCGTAGCATAAAAATTATTCAGGATAAAAAGGATTTTCATGTCGTTATTTTTGAGGCCGCAAAATTACGCTAATTAACGGCAATTCTGTTCTCATAAATTCCTTAATATTGTTCAATTTTTCTTATCATCCATCCAATAAAGGAAAAAATGCTTAATTTAGCAGAAAAATTGTGCAAGCTCATGAGCCAAAATGAAAAGCTCAACCAAAAGCAATTGGACCATCTCCAGATGTCCAGAATAGATCTGACCCGCACAGAATGGTGGGGAATCTTTCAGGATGATATCCTTATTCTTCACAACCCCAAGTTCATTGGTCACTGGGAGCCGTATAAGCTCAAACAAGTTCTGGTGGTACTCTGTCACCAGGGCAACGGTTATGGAGCCGTCAACTTGCGTTCCATCCATCTTCAGAAGAATTCTCTCCTGATAGCGCTTCCCTCCCAAATTGCGGTATCCCAAAAGGTAGACGAGGACTTCAAAGCCACCTTCTTGGTCTTGTCTGAGCGCTTCCTGTCCCGCATCAACATAGGAGACGCCTATCTTTTCCTCCGGAATGTGCAGATGAACCCCATTTACCAACTGGATGAAAAGACGGCAAGCCTATTCCGTTCCCTGACAGACCTGTCATACAACCTGATATTGAACAGTGACAACAGCCCGGGTATGGAGGAAATCTTCGGCCTTGTAGCGCGGTTGTTCTATCTTCTGTCCTGTCGGGTCATCAACCCATCTTCTCCGGAAAAAGAAACGGGGCAACGCCAGAGTGAGGTAATGATGCAGTTTCTGCAACTTCTGAGTCTCCACTACAAGGAACACCGCGAGGTTGGCTTTTACGCCGACAAGCTGAACATGACGGGAAAATACATGACCACCCTTGTCAAGAAAGCCAGCGGAAAACCGGCCTTGGAGTGGATTGAAGATTACGTCATTCTGGAAGCCAAAGCGCAATTGTCTTCCACCGTCAACACCATCCAGCAAATTGCATATGACCTGAATTTCCCCACTCAGTCCCTGTTTGGCCGATACTTCAAGCGGGCGGTAGGCATGTCTCCTTCTGACTACCGTGCTTCACTAAGGGTATTTCAATCATGACAGCACTGATTACGGGTGGAAGCTCGGGTATGGGCTTGGAATACGCACGGCAGCTCGCTGGCCGTGGATATGACCTTATCCTGGTGAGCAACCGGCAGGAAGAGTTGGACACGGCAGCAAAAGCGCTGCGTGCACAATTCCCGGTCCATGTCATCGCCCGTTTCCAGAACCTGTCTGTGCCGGATGCTGCCGACAACCTTTTCCAGTGGTGTACGCAGAAAGGCATACCGGATGTTCTCATCAACAACGCCGGAATGTTCTTTTTCAAAGAGCTTCAGACAGAGGATTTGGAAAAGGCTCAGGCTATGGTAAACCTGCATATCGTCACCGTTACACGGATGTGCATACTCTTCGGCAATGCTATGAAGCAGCGTGGGAGTGGCTATATTCTGAATGTATCATCCATGGCTGCCCGCATTCCGGCGCCAGGCATCACAATCTATTCGGCCACAAAGGCATATCTTAAGAGTTTCGGCCGATCTTTGTCCTATGAATTGAAACCGTACGGCGTAAGTATTACTACCGTTTGCCCTGCGGCAATAGCTACGCCGCTGTACCGCCTGAGCGAAGAAAAGATGCGCCTGGGCGTACGTATCGGCCTCATCAATACCCCGGAGTGGCTGGTAAAACGGGCTCTGCGCGCCATGTTCCGCCGCCGCAGGGTTGTCAGTCCCGGTTTTATGAACGTTTGGCTTCCGCCGCTCATTGCGCTGCTGCCTGGGCCGCTGGTCGCCTTTATCTGGAAAAGAATCAAATGATGTCCTCTCCGCACACATTCAATATATTCTTGATAGCCATGGCCGCAATGGCCGTGGTAGTGTTCATCTCCCTGTTCCGCGTGAATGCCGGATACGGCAGGTTCTACACGCCCAAATGGGGGCTCTCAGTGGACAACCATCTGGGATGGTTCCTGATGGAGGCACCGGTATTTGTGGCCATGCTGCTGCTTTGGTGGCTGTCTGACCGCCGCACCGATGTTGTCCGCCTGGTTTTCCTGCTTATTTTTGAGAGCCACTATTTCCACCGTTCGTTCCTATTCCCTACACAGCTCCGCGGACATAACAGAATGCCGGTGTCAATCATTATTTCGGGCGTGCTTTTCAATACACTTAACGCCCTCATGCAGGGCGGATGGATCTTTTACGTTTCTCCCATAGAGCGCTATCCTCTGTCCTGGCTTACAAGCCTTCCTTTCATTTGCGGAACGGCCATATTCTTGGCCGGAATGTTCATAAACATCCAGTCAGACAACATCATACGCAACCTGCGGCAGCCCGGAGATACGGCACACTACCTGCCACGCGGCGGGATGTTCGGCTATGTGACCAGCGCCAATTATTTCGGAGAGTTTATGGAGTGGGTAGGCTTTGCCATCCTCACCTGGTCCTGGGCAGGGGCGGTCTTTGCGCTATGGACCTTTGCTAACCTGGCACCGCGCGCCACACGTATCCACGATCTTTATCGCCAGGAATTCCCGGGAGAACTTAATCCGCGCACCAAGCGCATCATTCCATTCCTGTACTGATATGGTTGAATCTCCAGTTTTCACTCCTTTTAGTATCGGCCCTGTAACACTGCGTAACAGGGTTATCCGGTCGGCCGCGTTTGAAAATATGGCCTATGGTAACAGCCCCTCTCAGGACTTGTTTGACTACCATGTAGCTGTGGCCCGGGGCGGCGTGGGGATGACTACGCTGGCTTACGCGTCCGTCAGCCGGAGCGGATTATCCTTTGACGGTCAGCTCTGGATGAGGGAGGAGATTGTCCCCGACCTCAAACGGATTACCGATGCAGTACATGAGGCCGGTGCAAAGTGCTCCATCCAGTTGGGGCACTGCGGCAACATGACACACCGCTCCACATGCGGATGCATGCCTGTAGGCGCATCCAGCGGCTTCAACCTGTATTCGCCCACCTTTGTGCGCGGCCTAAAGAAGGCCGAGATCGATGCTCTGGTGGAGGACTTTGGTCATGCCGTAGAGCTGGCGCGGCAAGCTGGCTTCGACTGCGTGGAAATCCACGCCGGTCATGGCTACTTGATTAGCCAATTCCTGTCGCCCTACACCAATCACAGGAGGGACGAATACGGCGGATCTCTGCAAAACCGGATGCGGCTGATGCAGCGGGTAATACGGCGCGTAATGGAAGCAGCGGGTGACGATATGGGAGTAGTGGTGAAGATGAACATGCACGACGGTTTCCGCCGCGGTATGCAGGAGGACGAGTGCCTTGAGGTGGCCCGAGAACTCGAGCGGCTGGGCGTGCACGCCATCGTGCTGTCGGCCGGCTTTGTGAGCAAAGCGCCCATGGAGGTGATGCGCGGGACGATGCCTCTGCGTACGATGACGCACTACATGGATGTGCGCCAATTCTGGTGGCTCAAGGCCATGGTCCGGCTTTTGGGCCGATGGATGGTGCCCACCGTTCCGTATAAGGAGGCCTTTTTCCTGGAGGATGCCCTGAAGTTCCGCGCCGCGGTGAAGCTGCCGCTTATCTACGTGGGTGGCATGGTCTCCCTCCGGAAGATGGAGGAGGTGCTGTCGGAAGGATTTGAAGGCATCCAGATGGCCCGGGCGCTAATCCGGGACACGGATTTTGTGAACAAACTCCATAGCGGAGAGATAGACCGCAGTCCTTGCGGCCACTCGAATTACTGCATCGGACGAATGTATACCCTGGAGATGAAATGCCATCGCTGCGTAGCCAACCTTCCTGAGCGACTGCAGCGGGAGGTGGAAACGATAGAGGAAAAATGGAAATAAACGGAAGAATCATCGTTACCGGCGCTACGGGGGGTATGGGCGCCGCAGCAGTTGAAGCCCTGGCCAAAGAAGGTCATCCCGTGCTTATGGCCTGCCGAAATCTGAAAAAGGCCGATACCGTACGGGCCAGTATCCTGAACCGCATTCCAGGCGCAGACCTCGACGTCAAACACCTGGACCTGGCCTCAATAGCCTCCGTACGGGCTTTTGCAGATAGCATTGAGCCGGGATCGGTATCGGCCTTGTTCAACAACGCCGGCGTTATATCGAGGGGCTTCAGCATAACCGGAGACGGACTTGAAAACACGTTCTCTGTGAACTACTTCGGCCCATGGCTGCTCACCCGGCTCCTGCTACCCAAGCTGCCGCAGGACGCCCACATTGTAAATATGGTATCACTTACCTGCCGGTTCGTTTCGATTGACAAAGCCGCCCTCCAGCCCACGGAAAAAGACTTCAGACAGCTGGTCACATATGCAAAGGCCAAGCGGGCGATGGTTTCCTTCTCCCAGGAACTGGCGAGAAGGTATCCTCTCCTGCACGTCAATATGGCCGACCCGGGTGTGGTTGGCACCGACATGATTGACCTGGGCTGGTGGTTTGACCCTATTGCCGATGTCCTGGTTAAGCCTCTTTTCAAGACACCCCAATCTGGTGTCCAACCCGCTCTCCGTGCCCTCCGGGAAGAAAAGCAAAGCCACTATTATGTAGGAAAACAGAGCAAGGCCATTCCGGCCCGGTATATCAACCCGTCTCTGGATAAAAGCATATGGGAAGAAACCCAGAAAATCATTAAACTATGAAAAGAGCATCCATTATCTTAGCGATTATATGCCTATGCCAAACCCTTCAGGCGCAGCAGCTGTATAATATGAGCCTGGACACCTGGTCCAAACAGGGACGTACCTGGAATCCCTATCCCAAAGACGCCACCGATGAGCAGCGGGTATGGGACAGCGCCAACGGCGCCATGAAGGTTTTGGGCATCAATAGCACCACACCGGAATATGAGCACGTGGCTGTTCCTGGACCGGGCAAGGCTGCGGCAAAGATTAAAAGCCGAAAAATAACCTGGACCTTCGCTGCCGGAAGTCTTTATACCGGTCATTTTATCCGTCTTGTCAATTTCTCGGGAATAGAAATGGACAACGGAACGCCATTTACCGGACGCCCCAAAAGCCTGTCGGGGTATTATCACTACCAGCCTGGTGTCGTCGACTATGCCAAGGAGCCTTACCTTTCCATGAAGGGAAAAACAGACATCGGCCAGATTGAAGTGGCCCTGTACGACTGGCCCAAGGTGCTGCGCCTTGTCACCAATGAGGGTCACTTTGACCCGGAGGCCGATTCTCACCTGATCGGCCGGGGCGTACTCAAATTGACCAAGGCAACCAACGGCTACGTCCATTTTGAAATCCCCATCGAATACAGAAGGGACGCCACCCCTACCTTTGTAGGAATCAGCATCCTTTCCAGTATGTTGGGCGAGTATTATACCGGTAGCAGCCATACCGTCCTGTATGTTGACGAACTCCAATTCAATTACTGATATGAAAAAAATGAACATCCCCCTGATGGCCGCCCTGCTGGCGCTGTCCATCATCGTTTGCCCCGTACTTTATTTCACCGTGGGTCCGGCCCTGGATGCTACGCAGCTGGAGACGCTGAAGATTCTGGGCATCATTGCCGGTTGCAGCGCCGCTTTCTGCTTTATCGTGGGCGAACTGACCGGCAACAACAGCCAGATGGACAAGCTCTGGAGCCTGCTGCCCATTGCCTACACCTGGGTGATTGCCGCCAAGGGCGGCATGAGCACCCGGCTGGTGGTGATGGCCATTCTGGCAACTCTGTGGGGAATCCGGCTCACCATGAACTTCGCCAGAAAAGGAGCCTACAAGCTCAAGTTCTGGGAAGGGGTGGAAGACTACCGGTGGGCCATTGTCCGCTCCGGCCCCGCCTTCCGCAACCGGTGGGCCTGGGCAGCCTTTGACCTGGGCTTCATCTCCATCTATCAGAATGTGCTGGTTCTCATGACCACCTTCCCAGCTTTGGTGGCTATGTCGTCAGACGCACCTTTTGGCTGGGTGGACGGAATTGCCACCGCTCTGATGCTGGGATTCATCCTCTGGGAAACCATTGCCGATGAGCAGCAGTGGGCCTTCCAGACCAAGAAATGGGCTATGCTGAACGAAGACAAAAAGCTGGAAGAGCTTCCTGCACCTTATAACAAAGGATTCAATACAACCGGACTCTGGGGCCGCAGCCGACATCCCAACTATTTCGCCGAGCAGGGAACCTGGGTGGCCTTCTACATCTTCTCCATCGGTGCCGGCATGGGCCTCTTCAACTGGAGCATCATCGGCGCCCTGCTTCTGATTGTCCTCTTCCAGGGCAGCTCTTCGCTGGCCGAAGAAATCAGCGGCAGCAAGTACCCCGAGTACGAAAAGTACTGCCAGTCCGTCCCCCGCTTCTTCCCCGGGAAGAAATACACAGCCTAAGCTTAGAGCCTGCTGAATCAAACCCGGATTTTCATCTGGTCCGACAGTAACAGAAAGTACTCGTTGGACCAGATGTCTGTTTCATGAGGGTTGTTGAGGAAAGGCAGCACGTCTGCCTTCACCTGGGAGATGTCAGCCATAGCCAAGCGCTCCCGAAGTGCAGCATGGAACTGATCCAGCGTCATCTCCTGCCCGACAGACTCACAGATCCGCTCCTGAAGATGATTCCAGTCCAGGGGAACTCCGTTTCTTACGTACCACTCAAAGTCATACCAGTCGCGTCCCTTGATACGCGTCTTCCAGGCACGGAATACGAGGGCGCTCATCTTGCCGGCGAAGAGGCACGGCAGCGTTACGCAACGGGTCATAAAGGACTTGGGCTGCAGTAACAGTTTTTGCTCGGTCGCAAACTTCAGCGGCGGCGCAGTATCCACTTCTATCTTCACCTTGATAGACTTCTCTGTCTGGAAAGAGAGGTTATATACATCGGTAGTATCTTTCAAGAAGGCCGACTCCACCTTCCCGAAACTCTTTTTGTCCTTCTTGGTAATTTCCACTACCCTGCCCACCATGGCAAACTGGTCGATGATGGGTTGAAAGTACTGCTCAAATGAAAAAGACTCATCCTTCTTTAGCAGAGTGAAGTCCATGTCTTCGCTGAACCGGTTCAGCCCGTGAAAGATCCGCAGACAGGTACCACCATAGAATGCGGCTTTGTCAAAGAACCCTCCATCGGCCAGTCCTGCCAGCACAATCTGCTGGCTCACTTCATAAATGGCATTTCTTCGGGCGGCTTCCGTACTCTGATCATAGGCCGAAAGCATCTTTTCATACAGTTCGTTCATGGCTCAAGAAGTTTGAGGAGGGTCATAATGGTTTGTGTCTTTTTCCCAGCGGCTGCGCACTGCTGGAAAATGGAGGCGTCTAAATGGCGTAAGGCATCCATGTCCAGCCGCAGGTCCTGCTCCAGGAAAGTCTCCGCTTCCTTTTTGTAACGGAGGTTCACTCCGGCCGTGGAGCAAATCAGGTCACACAGGGCCTTTTCCGGGCTGGCAATAACAAAAAACATACCCTCTACCTCTTCCTGTCGAAGGCCGATAGGGAAATAATCCCGGTCCACGCAGGTGTAGGTAAACGATCCCAGACTATTCTCAAACTTCCTGGAGTGCTTGATCGTCATGCTCTGCACCAGAGACACCCTTTCCGGGATGAGTCCATACCAGCGCAAAGCGGTATGCATAGACACGTATGAGGGGGTATAGAGGTGATTAGCGACCAGCTCCGTACAGATTCTCCTACCGCTCCATTCGGGATTCACCACATAGAGGCCCTTCTTGAGTCGAAGCAGCCTACCGCTGCGCTCCAGGGCCGATACCTTTTGGTTGGCTCCGGACACATCCGGGTACAGCGAGGCAATGGTTTCCTTGGTAACCGGAACACTGCCTAATATGTCTAATACATCCTTCACACCGCAAAGATAGTAAAATTCTGAATAGAAAATTAAGAAAGACATTATTTTCTATACAAAATATCACCTATACGTGTCTTATCCTATCCCAACTATTCGAAAAAAGTGAAAAGATGGTATCGTGAGCCCGCTGACCTTTGTGCGGTGGGATTGGAGGAGCGAAGCGACGATGCGCTCTGCAGAGCGCCGGCGTGACAGGTAATTCAGTCACAGCACAAATGCATAAATATCAATAATTTAAAGAACTATAAAACCTTGTCACACGCCTATCACACTCCTAAGTATGTGTCAGTCCATGTTACAAATATGAGCATAATCAACCAAAATGTCAAGACCAGATAATCTACCTCATCAAGACTCTTTTCTGCATCATTTTTGCGAATTTGGTGCAGAAAATTGTGTTTTGAGGCAGAAAAACGCTATATTTGCATCATCAAACACTCGCGCTATGCACGAATATGACTTCATAAACCGTCCTAAAGACCTCCTCACTCCCGAGGTGGTAGCCCTCCTGACCCGCCTTCATGAATGCCGTGGCCGGCAGGATCTTTTCATCGAAGCTGAGCCGGACGTACTCACCGCCCTGCTGGAGGTAGCAAAGATTCAGAGTACCGACGCATCCAACCGTATCGAAGGCATCTTTACGACGGACGAACGCCTGAGAGCCATTGTTCAGGAAAAAGTGCGGCCCAGGAACCGGAATGAGGAAGAAATTTCCGGCTACCGTGATGTGCTGGCCACAATTCACGAATCCTACGAATACATAGTGCCCCGTCCCAACAACATCCTGCAATTGCATCGGGACCTCTACTCCTACAGCGGCAGTGCCGTGGGAGGCGCCTATAAGAACTCGGACAACATCATCGCAGAGAAGCATGCCGATGGAACGGAGACCGTGCGTTTCCGTCCGGTCCCGGCTTTCCAGACGGCCGACGCCATGCAGAACCTATGCACCAGGTATAACGAAGCCATTGAGGCTGGCACTTATGACCCGCTTCTCCTGATGCCGGTATTCATCCTGGATTTCCTCTGCATCCACCCGTTCAATGATGGCAATGGCCGCATGAGCCGCCTCCTGACTCTGCTTCTGCTGTACCGTGCCGGATTCATCGTCGGGAAGTATATCAGTATTGAGATGCTCATTGCAAAGAGCAAGGATTCCTACTACGAGGCTTTGCAGGAGAGTTCCCAGGACTGGCATGAGAACGGGAACAACTATCTTCCTTTCTTGAAATACATGCTGGGCGTGGTGGTCAAGGCATACAATGAATTCGAGGACCGGGTGGAATACCTGCGCTATCGCAAGGTCTCTAAACCGGAGCGCATCAAGGCCATCATCGAGCGCACAGCTGGAAAAATCACCAAGAAAGAGATAGCCGAGGCCTGCCCGGACATCAGCCTGACCACCATTGAGCGAACGCTGGCAGAACTGATGGCCACCGGCTTTATAGACAAAATAGGCAGTGGAAGATCCACCGCCTATGTAAAGAAATAACCTTTGACCCTGCCTTAGTGCTGGTATCGGAAGATACGGCGGGTCTCGATGGCTTCGTCAAGTTCGTCGGCATCCACCAGGGTCTTGCCTTCTATCTTGAGTATGGTAATCTTGCCTTTCTGCGCCAGACGATAGAAAGTGGTACAACCAATCTTTAAGTGCTTGCATGCCTCCTCGCGGGTGTAGTAACGCTTTTCTTTTTTCTGGGGCTGAGCAACCCAGGCTTCTGCAACAGCCTCAATGATAATCGGCTTCAGGATATTCATGAAGATTTCCCGAATCATGTCCATTTCTGACATTATCATAATACATTAAAAACTAAATAGAATCGTGACTCCTTGTCGCGCTCCGGCGGAAGAATCTTACAACTATTTGATAATTAATGTAATAGATTTTTTCTTGATCCCACCGGGTACATATTCCGGAGCATACCCACCCAGTCTGAGGCGGCCTAAATAGCGAAAAGGGTTCCGAAGCTTTAGCTTTGGAACCCTTTGAGCGGTGCGGACGAGGCTCGAACTCGCGACCCCCGGCGTGACAGGCCG
>CAMVJR010000003.1 GCA_947167855.1 uncultured Bacteroidales bacterium | reverse complement strand
GCCGATGCACCCAGCGCCATGGTGGCAAGGATGCTGCCGCAGTAGCTCTCGTACAAATCGGCCCCCATGCCGGCCACGTCTCCCACGTTGTCGCCTACATTGTCGGCGATGGTGGCGGGGTTGCGAGGGTCGTCTTCGGGAATGTCCTGCTCTACCTTACCCACAATGTCGGCTCCTACATCGGCCGCCTTGGTGTAAATGCCGCCGCCCACACGGGCAAAGAGGGCCTGCGTAGAGGCGCCCATGCCAAAGGTGAGCATGGTGGTGGTAATCACAACCAGGGTTTGGGCGGGGGTTACTTCCTCCACAAAAGCATTGAGGACGAGCCACCAGATGGAAATATCCAGAAGGCCCAGACCCACCACGGTGAGGCCCATCACGGCGCCGCTGCGGAACGCAATCTTTAGGCCGTCGTTCAAGCTTCGCATGGTAGCATTGGCCGTACGTGCGCTGGCGTAGGTGGCCGTTTTCATGCCCACAAAGCCTGCCAGACCGGAGAAGAAGCCGCCGGTTAAGAAGGCAAAGGGTACCCAGGGGTTCTGCACCCCGAAGCCATAGGCCAGAATGGCAAAGAAAACGGACAGCACAATGAAGACAATCAGAACCACCTTGTACTGCTGCTTGAGGTATGCCATGGCTCCCTCCCGCACGTACTGCGCGATTTCCTTCATCGTGGGGGTTCCTTCACTTTCCTTGTACATCTGCCGGAAGAAGATCCCGGCAAAAAGGAGGGCCACCACAGCGGCGGCCGGAACAAGGTAGAATAGCCAGTTCATAGTAGTTTTAGCGTTATTTCAGAACAAAGATAAGGATTATTTCCAAATCTTGTACGGGTTCTTGGAAAGGGCGGAATTGTAGTACCGGCGGTCCCCGGTGACCTCCTCTCCCAGCCAGTCGGGCTTTTCAAAGGGCTCGTCGGGTGCGCCCAGCTCTACTTCGGCCACCACGAGGCCTTCGTTGTCTCCGTGGAACTCGTCCACTTCGAAGGTGTGCTTTCCCACCTTTACCAGCCAGCGGGTCTTGTCGATGATGCCCGGTTCGCAGAGCGGCAGGAGCTCACGGACGTCATCGGCCCCAATCTCCTTTTCCCATTCAAAGCGGCTGAGCCCGCCGTCCAGCGAGGGGCCCTTGATGGTGAGGAAGCCCTGCTCTCCGCGCAGGCGCACCCGTACGCTGCGGCCGGGAGCCGTGGACAGATAGCCCTGGGTAATGCGTAGAGCGTCAAAGGCAGCCTCTTTAAAGCTGCCCTTGACCAAAAACTTTCTTTCTATTTCCTGTGCCATGGGTTACACTTCCGTGGCGGTGGCGAATTCCTGAAGGAAACGCATGTCGTTCTCGAAGTAGTGACGGAGGTCGTTGACCTGCCACTTGAGCATGGCAATGCGCTCCACACCCATACCGAAGGCGAAGCCGCTGTATTCGTTGGGATCGATGCCGCTGGCCTTGAGCACGTTGGGATCTACCATGCCGCAGCCCATGATTTCCAGCCAGCCGGTTCCCTTGCAGATGTTGCAACCCTTGCCGTGGCAGATGTTGCAGCTTACGTCCACCTCGGCCGAAGGTTCGGTAAAGGGGAAGTAGGAGGGACGCATACGGATCTCGGTCTCCGGGCCGAACATCTCGCGGGCGAAGAGCAGGATGGCCTGCTTGAGGTCTGCGAAGGTGACGTCCTTATCAATATAGAGGCCTTCTACCTGATGGAAGATGCAGTGGGCACGGGCCGAAATGGCTTCGTTTCTGAACACACGGCCGGGGCAGACTACGCGGATGGGCAGCGACTGCTTCTCCATGGTGCGCACCTGCACGGAAGAGGTGTGGGTGCGGAGCAGCAGCGGGTTCAGGTGACCGGTGCTCACGAAGAAAGTGTCCTGCATCTCGCGGGCCGGGTGATTGGGCGGGAAGTTGAGGGCCTCAAACACGTGGTAGTCGTCCTCAATCTCCGGTCCTTCGGCCACGTCGTAGCCAAACTTGCGGAAGATGTCCACAATCTGCTGGCGCACGATGGAAACGGGATGGCGGGAACCCAGCGGGAAGGAGTCTCCGGGCATGGAGAGGTCTTCTTTGGGAGCCGAAGCCACTTCGCTTTCCTCTACCTTGAACTTGAGTTCCTCAATGCGGGCGTTGGCGGCCTTCTTGAGCTCATTGAGCCGCTGGCCGTACTCACGCTTGAGTTCGGGGGCCACGGTGCGGAACTGCTCCATCAGGGCGGTTACCTCGCCCTTCTTTCCCAGGAAGCGGATACGGGCTTCCTCCACTTCTTTGGCACTGGCGGCCTTTAAATCAGCCAGTTCCTTGAAAATCTGATCAATTGCTTCCTTCATAGTTTATTTCTTTTTTCTTTTTTGGCGGGTTTTCCAGGCGCGTTCGGCTCCGGACTTCCAGTACTTTTTCCACTGTTCGTCGGTGAAGAAGCGCTTGTAATTGTCATCAATCTGCTGCATCCATTTGTCCTGGACGTCCTGATACAAATCTGCATTTTCCACTTTGGCCGCCTGGAGTTTGGTCATTTCCTCGGTCATGGCCTTGAGGTCATGCGTCAGGGTGGAGTCCACATAGAACTCCTGCCAGTACTCCAGATCCAGAAGGGTACTCAGGCGCTGCACCTCTTTGTCCACATACTCCAGGAGCTGTTTTTCCTTCTGCTCAGGCGTTTGCGGCTGTTGGTTCTGGGCTTTTGCCGTGAAAACCGACAGGATAAAAAGGGCCACTACGCTTAATAAATGATAAAATTTCATACCTTTGTAGTCTGATGTCAACCGACAAAATTACGCAATAAATCGAAAAAGCCCAAAATACGATGAGAAATTCGCTTTTGAAAGTACTCGTGGCCACCTCCGCCCTGCTCTTTGCGCTGGATGCCCGCCCCTGCACCAATGTCATCATCAGCCGGGGTGCCAGCCAGGACGGATCCGTTCTGGTTTCCTATGCAGCAGACTCCCACACCATTTACGGAGAGCTGTATTACAAACCCGCCCGGGACTGGAAGCCGGGAAGCACCCTGCAGATTTATGACTGGGACACCTTCAAGCCCCTGGCAGAGATTGAGCAGGTTCCCCATACGTACCAGACCGTGGGTAATATGAACGAGTTCCAGGTTATCATCACCGAGACCACCTGGGGCGGCCGTCCGGAACTGGAGGACAAGAATGGCGGAATTGACTACGGTTCCCTCATCTACGTGGCCCTGCAGCGCTCCAAAACGGCCCGCGAAGCCATCGACGTCATCGTGAACCTGGCCAACCAGTACGGCTATGCTTCCGAGGGCGAGACCTTCTCCATCGCAGACAAGAACGAAGCCTGGATCATGGAGCTGGTGGGTAAGGGCATGAACATCCGCAACGGCGTCAACACCCAGAAGGGCATTGTCTGGGTGGCCATGCGCGTGCCGGACGGAGCCATCTGCGCCCACGCCAACCAGGCCCGCATTGGCAAGTTCCCCCTCAACGACCCCGAGAACTGCCTCTATGCACCGGATGTGATTTCCTTCGCCCGCCGCAAGGGCTATTTCGAAGGCACGGACGAGGAATTCAGCTTCAAGAAAGCCTACTGCCCCATTGATTTTGGCATGGTCCGCGGCTGCGACGCCCGCGCCTGGAGCGCCTACAACATCCTCACGGACGGCTGGTTCTCTTTCTACGACGAAAACGGCAACGCCGTCACCCGTGACGCCTACTCCTACCTGGATTACGTGATGGGCAGAGACCTGGAGGCCGATATGCCCCTGTTTGTCTTCCCCCGCAAGAAAGCCGGTGTCAAAGAAGTGGCCGACGTCATGAGAGATCACTTTGAAGGCACCCCCATGGATATGACCCAGGACATCGGAGCCGGCGGCAACGCCCTCCCGTACCGCTGGCGTCCCATGGAGTTCACCGTGGATGGAAAGACTTATACGAACGAGCGCGCCATTGCCACCCAGCAGACCGGTTTCTGGATGGTGGGCCAGGCCCGCAACTACGTTCCGGACGTAGTGGGCGGCATCCTCTGGTTTGGAACGGATGATGCAGCCACCTCTTACCTCACGCCCATCTACACCAGCGTCACCGAGGTGCCGGAGTGCTTCCGGGAAGGCAACGGAGACCGTCTGCACTATTCTCCCACCGCCTCCTTCTGGATCAACAACCGCATCTCCAACGCCTGCTACAAGATGTACAACCAGATGGCCCCCTATGTGCGTACCCGCATTGACGCCTTCGAGAGAGACCAGATGGAGCACCGCACCCACACCGTGGACAGCATGGCCGTGGTCATGTACAACCAGGTAGCCATCCGGCTGCAGAAGAAACTGGAATCCCGCCGGGACGTGATGGTTTCCAGCGCCCCGTTTGCCAAGATTGTCAAGTACATCACGGAATACACCAACGAAACCGCCAACAAGCAGTTCGCCGCCTGGCAGAACCTGGAAGTGGAGCTTCTGGTAAAGTTCATGGACGGCAACGTGGTGCCCCAGGACGAAAACGGAGCCTTCAAGGCCTCCAAGTACAGCAAGGGCCAGCCCGCCAAGGTGGAGCAGCCCGGTTACACCGATCTTTGGAAAGAGACCGTGGCCCAGGAGCACGGAGAAACGATTCTGGTTCCGTAGTATGGCACAAAGTGGAAAGTTTTTGCTCTAAACGTGTAATGGGTGACTCATGCGAGCCACCCATTTTTCATTTTGTCGTAGTGATAATAGGGTTTAAAAGTCTATGCCTTCCTGAATAATTCGCAGCATTTCAGAAGGAGAAACCACACGGGATGTGGAAGGGAAATGCTTTAGATTCTTTGTGATTACGTAGGCGCCCTCGAAAGATTGGCTTATTTCATAAAACTCCCGGTCGGATTCGTCCGGGAAAGCATCCTTGCCGGAGGTCTTTGCCAGATACAAACCGTCTGTCCGAATTTTGTTCAGAATGGCACCCACCTTAGCTTTGTCCAGGTTCAGTACTGGGAAAGAAAGGACATCTTCATACTCTCTTAGTATGGCAGAAGAAAGCAAAGGAACAATGAAATCCTTTGCGAGCAGCGAGACAACAATAGAGGATGAAGAATCCAACTTATGGGACTTGATGGCCGATACCAGGACATTTGTATCGATGACGGCGTAAATCATTTGGCTTTTGATTTGCGGTAATTGGAAATGAGTTCATCGATTTGCTCGTCGGTCCACTGCTCCTCGTTGGCTTCTTGCAATTCTTTCAAGGCTTGTTGGGCCCGGGCCGAGCGTAGTTCCCGGCTATTCTTTGAGATGGTTACCGGGAAGGGGATTCCGTTTTCCCTTACCACGGTGCGCGCAAAAATGTTGAAGGCAGCATTGACGCTTAACCCCAATTGTTTGCAGATAGCGTCGAATTGCGGTTTGATATCGGAATCAATGTGTACGGATGTTGCAGTCTGTGCCATAATCATTTTATTTCTGCGCAAATATACATATTTTATATCAAAACGAATCAAATCAATATAAAAATAGCTTCAAGATTATCAGCAAAGCCAGCGCCACGACGTTGCTAGCCGCCAATACACAAAACCTTTCAGGCCGTTCTGGTTGTCAAAGCGGCTATATGTTTGATATGAGCATAAATACAGACAAGGCTCTGCGTCTTCTTTTATATGGTTCTGCCAGAGGCTGTTCGACACTTACTGTCTATTGGAACTGTTGTGTTCCTTTGCTTCGTTGCCTCTTATTCGGTAAAAGCACAAACTTACAACAGAGTGGAAATTAACAGAGGAGATTTCTATCTGAACAATGTAAAACAAACGGACTCGCAGGTTCGTGAGATTCTTGGTGAGGAGATTTATAACCAGACCTACGTAAGCGCACAGAAACAGCGCAAATTGGGCAATATCCTAATGATTGCAGGCGGCGCAACCGCCGGTGTTGGCGCTGGACTTGTCATTGCCGGTGCTGCAGGAGCTTTTGGGACCTTGACGCACACCTGGTACTATGATCCTAGTACGGGCAAGACTTGGGGGGACCAGTACAATTATGATGACAATCTGGATAAAATGGCCCCTATCATGATGATAGGCTATGGCGTGTTGGCCGTTGGTACCACGGTCCTTGGAGGTGGAATTGCGTTTAAAATCATTGGCGGCAAGCGTCTCCAATGGGTAGAACAAGAAGCTAATCGCAAAATGAGAAAAGATGTTAGCCTTAATATTGGCACGACAAAGTATGGTGTAGGTATTACGATGAAATTTTAAATGCAATGAAAAGATTGTTTTTCTTTTTAACACTGACATTCGCTCTTGTCGCTTGTAACAAGAATAGAGACACACCGATAGAGGACGAGGTTCAAGTTCAAGATACCCCTGCCAATTTCGATTATACCGCGACGAGTGAAGTTAAAACTGTTGTGTATAAGAAAGGTTTTTCGCCGAAGGGTCACATATACAAGGATTTCCATCGTCGTTTTACAATCGATTTTAGCGGTTCCTCTATACAGTTGACTCCTGAAGAGCGTTCAGGGGATTCATTCTCATCTATTATTGACCACTGGTCTCATTCAAACGAATATGCTGGTCTTCTAAATATTGGAAAAGTGTCGTCCATTACCGATATTACCAGCCATACTGTAAAAGTCGGAGATGGTGGGAGATACTCTTCGGTATCAGGTTATGGCTCCGGGTTCTGGTATAGAACGTATTACCATGTTAGCATTGAACCCGGAGAGGGGGTACAGATAGTTGTCCGCGACGAGAACGGTGAAGACCATTACATCCGTGTATTTTATGCAAGTTATCAACTAGATGAAGAGGATAGCATTTCACAGGCCGTGTATAAGTATCAATTGTATTAATCTGTAATTGTGGGAACAGCAGCAAATACTGGCGCACAGGTAATCGGTTCTAAGGTTACTGTCAAATATCAGGCGCCATTCGTTCCGTAGACTAAGCATCTTTAGCCATTGCTACCCCTATTTGCACAGCCAATTAAAATGAGTATCTTTGTGGTTCTATGAGAGCGAAAGAGGTACTCATTTTTTTGTTGGGCATTTTTGCTGCGCTGGGGGTGCTGTGGCTGGTTTTTCCGGCCGACGGCATCGCAGCCGGACCCCTCACCATCCGCTATTCGTCTTACCAGCGGTCGCTGGCTGATGCCCGGCTGGCCAAGGTAAACGTGGACTCGGTGCTCCGCGGCGTGGACGCCCGCTTCCGGATGGAAGATGACACCCTGCACTATTATCGCACCTTTTTCTACGAGAACCCGGATAGGATCTACCTCCCGGACGACGATTTCCGTTTCTTTGACCCGTTGTTCCGCCAGCTGGAACAGGCCAGGGAGCATGAGAAGAACGTCCGCATCCTCCACTACGGAGACTCCCAGATAGAGATGGACCGCATCAGCCAGGACCTCCGGGACGGCCTCCAGGAGCGTTTTGGCGGCATGGGTACGGGCTTCTTCCCGGCCCTGAGCAATGTTCCTTCGGCCTCCATTTCCAAGAGCGCCAGCGGCGCTTTTGTGCAGTACACCATGTACGGTGACTCCACCACCGTGCGGGCGGGACACAACCGCTACGGCCTGCTGGCCCAGGTGGTCCAACTCAGTGGCGGCGGTACCGTGACCCTGCGCGCCACCAAGAGCAAGTACGCCAGGGAAAGGACCAAGGAATTCACCACCGTGGGGGTGCTGTACGGCCGCGCCAGCCAGGGTTTTGAGGTAAAGGTAGTGTCCGACACCCTCACGCCCCAGGTGATTACGGAAAGCGGGGAGAACGGCCTGGTGTACCAGACCTGGCACTTTGCCCGCCCCGTCCAGAAAGCCACCGTCCAGATCAAGGGAAGCGCCGAGATTTACGGCATCAGTGCCGATGGTGACGGCGGAGCGGCGGTGGACAACGTCCCCCTTCGCGGCTGCTCGGGAACCATCTTCACCCGCATCTCCAAACCGCTCATGCAGGAGAGCCTGGCCATGACGGACACCCGGCTGATTATCCTGCAGTTTGGCGGCAACTATATGCCGGTTACCCGCAATACCCGCATCATTGAACAGTACCAGGAGCAGATCGCAGACCAGATCCAGTACTTCCACGAGGTGGCCCCCCAGGCCCGGATCCTGTTCATCGGCCCTTCCGATATGGGCAAGAGCGTGAACGGACGCGTGGTTACCTGGCCCCGTCTGCCGGAGCTGGTGGATTCCCTCAAAGCCACGGCCCTCCGCAACGACGCCGCCTACTGGGACCTTTACCGCATGATGGGCGGAGAGAACTCCATGGTGCAGTGGGTGAGCCACAATCCGCCGCTGGCCGGCCCGGATTACATTCACCTGACCCCGCTGGGGGCCCAGAAAGTGGGTGAGACCCTTACCAAATCCCTTTTGACCTATTACGATTTTTACCAGCTCCGGAAGACGTATCCCCAGGAGCGACAGATGATGATGGAGAAATGAGCAAGCGATTGATATTGTGTGTGTTGCTACTGGGAATGCTGCTGCCCGCCGGGGCCCGCAGGCTGCCGTTCATGCGCCCGGACAAGAGCCGGATCCAGTATCCGGCCGGTTCGTCGCCGGACTATGCCCTGTTCCTGCGGAAGCTGGATACCCTGCTCCTCTCCGGAGACACGGACGTGAAGGTGCTGCATATGGGCGGCTCCCACGTACAGGGCGGCACCATGACCGACCGCCTGCGCAAACATTTCCTGTCGTTGCGGTACGGGATGGACGGCGGCCGAGGCCTGGTTTTCCCTTTCTCGGCGGCCGGAACCAACACCCCCTCCAGCTATCTCTCTTCCTGGCAGGGCTCGTGGGACAGCTCCACCTGCCTCAAGCCCCGGGATACCGAGCTGGGCGTAAGCGGCATGGCCGTGACGGCGCGGGATACATCGGCCCGTGTGGTCATTGACCTGGTTCTCAAGGAACCGCAGCTGCTACAGCAGCACTACTCCTTTAACAAAGTGGACCTGCTGGGAGAAGGCTCGCTGGAGCCCATCCTCATCCTGCACGGCAAAGACACCGTAAGGGGCGTACATGGCAGCCAGCTCAGCCATTTTGACCTTCCGTACTATACCGACTGGCTGCAGGTGGCCTTCAAGGGCAAGGGTACTTATACCCTCCGCGGCCTGTATCTGGACCGTCCCACGCGGGGCTTCACGCTCAGCGAGGCTGGCGTCAACGGCGCCTCCACCCATTCCTGGCTGCAGTGCAGCCTGCTGGTCGAAGACCTCCGCCGCGTACGTCCGGACCTGGTGATCTTCTCCATAGGCATTAACGACATCCAGGGGGCCGATTTTGACAACGTCCGCTTCAAAGCCAACTACCGCGCCCTCATCCACGAGATCAGGGAAGTGAACCCCCACTGCGCCTTCCTGTTCACCGGCATCAACGACAGCTGGCGCCGCGGAAGGGGAGAGAACGAGCATACCGCCGAGGCCGAGAAAGCCTTCCGGGATCTGGCCCAGGAGTACAAGGCCGTGTTCTGGGACTGGTACGAGGTCATGGGCGGCTACGGCTCCATGGCCAAGTGGCAGGACGCCGGCCTGGCCCAGGCCGACAAAGTGCACTTTACCCCGCTGGGCTACAAAGAAGTGGCCGACCTCCTCTTTGAAGCCATCCTTTCGGACTACTACACCAGAAAATGACCTTCTGGGACCTCATATGGGACTTTATCAAGAACCTGTTCTCCTTTGACCAGGCGCATCCGCTGCTGTTTACGCAGTTCTACTTCTGGGCCTTCTTTGCCCTGGTGTTTGCGCTCTTTACGCAGGTCCATTCCAAGCCCCTGCTGCGCAACGCCTACCTGTTTGCGGTGTCCCTGTTCTTCTATTACAAGACCAGCGGTGTCTTCCTGGCCCTGCTGCTCTTTGTCATCGTCTATAATTTCTTCGCTGCCAAGTGGCTGCATCGGCTCAAGGGAGAAAAGGGCCGAAGCATCCTGACCGCCGTCAGCGTCACGGTGGACCTGGGCATCCTGGCCTATTTCAAATACGCGTACTTTATCACGGACTTTGTGAACAAGCTCCTGGGCCTGTCCATCGAGGTTCACGACGTGCTGGGAGAATGGCTCAACGTCCTTACCGGCGCAGAGATTTTCCGCGTGGATGCCATCATTCTGCCGGTGGGCATCTCCTTCTTCACCTTCCAGGCGGTGAGCTACATTGTGGACGTGAAGCGCCGCAAGATAGAACCGGTGCAGAACTTCCTGGACTTTGGCTTTTACCTGAGCTTTTTCCCGCAGCTGGTGGCCGGCCCCATCGTGCGCGCCTCGGAGTTCATCGCCCAACTGCACAAGCCCTACAACCTGAGCCGCCGCTGGTTTGGCATCGCCGTCTTCTGGATCATGAACGGTCTCATGAAGAAGCTCATCCTGGCCGACTATCTGGCCGTGAACTTCTGCGACCGCGTGTTCGAGAATCCGCTCATGTACAGCGGGTTCGAGAATCTATCGGCCCTGTTCTGCTATTCCCTGCAGGTGTATGCCGACTTCTCCGGCTACACGGACATTGCCACCGGCGTAGCCATGCTCATGGGCTTCTACCTGCCCAAGAACTTCAATTCTCCGTATAAGGCAGAGAATACCCAGCAGTTCTGGCGCCGTTGGCACATGACCCTGAGCCGCTGGTTAAGGGATTACCTCTATATTCCCCTGGGCGGTAACCGCAACGCCACGGCGGGTACCTATATTATCATAGCGGCCGTAGCCGTGATTGGCTCCTTCCTCAGCGGAAGCTGGTGGGTGGCGGTGGCCGTGCTGGCCCTGGCCGGCGGAATCGGCCTGTGGGCCTGGAAGAAACCGGCTCACCGCAAGCTCATCACCACCAACATCAACTCCATGAACACCATGCTGCTGGGCGGCCTATGGCACGGAGCCAGCTGGAATTTCATGATTTGGGGCGGTCTCAACGGCCTGGGTATGATTATCTATAAGGTATGGACAGCCCGGAGCCTGTACGGGAAGATGCTCATCATCAGCGTGGTCACGCTGGCTTGCCAGATCCTGGCCCGCGTGACGCATTATCCGGTCTGGAACCTGTTCTTCATGTGGTCCCTGATCGTGTTCCTGGGAACGGCCGTCAAGGGTTTGTATGCCCTGATCCGGAAGCTGTTCCCGCACCAGCCACAGTACGACCCTCAGACCTTGCTGGCGGTTCCGGAGAAAGAAAAGTTCCAGTGGCTGTCCCGCAGCTGGGATATCTTCCAGACCTTTGTATTCATTACCTTTACCCGTCTGTTCTTCCGCAGCGGATCCAACCTGGATCCGGCCCTGGCCAACGAGCAGGCCTGGAACACGGCCAAGAACATGGTGAACCAGATAGGAAGCGCCTGGGATCTGTCCCTGGTGCCCAAAATGGCCTTTGAACACCGTGCGGTGCTCATCATCTTTATACTGGGTATGGTGATTCACTGGCTCCCGGAGCGCTTCAAGCGCTACTACCGGGTGGCCTTCTCTCGTCTGCCCCTGGGCTGGATGGCGGCCGTGGTGGTGCTCCTCATCCTCTTCATCTACCAGTTCATCACAGCCGACCTCCAGAGCTTCATTTACTTCCAGTTCTAGAAGCAGGCTTTCAGGACTTCCACAATGTTGCGGGGTTTACCCATGGTGTAGAAGTGTACGGCGGGAACTCCGTGTTCCAGCAGGTCCTTGCACTGCTGGATGCACCAGGCCGTGCCCAGTTCGTAGACCTCTTCCTGGGACGTGGCGTTGCGGATGATACGGGTAAGGTCGGAGGGCAGGTCAATGGAAAAGCTGCCCGGGAGCAGTTCCAGCTGTTTTTTGCTGGAAAGCGGCTTGAGGCCCGGAATAATGGGCACCGTGATTCCGGCGGCGCGGCAGGCGTCAACAAAACGGTAGAATACGGCATTGTCAAAAAACATCTGCGTAATGATATAGTTGGCCCCGGCATCTACCTTGGCCTTGAGGTGGGCCAGGTCTTCGGCGGGGTTGGCCGCCTCAAAATGCTTTTCCGGATAACCGCCTACGCCCACGCAGAAAGAGGCCCCCAGGCTTCCTTCAAAGCGGCGGATGGCCCCCACCAGCTCGTTGGCGTGGCTGAAGCCGCCCGGCGCCGGGGTAAAACGCTTTTCTCCTTTCAGGGAGTCACCCCTCAGGGCCAGCACATTCTCAATGCCCAGGAAGTGATAGTTGTACAGCTGGCTGTATATCTCCTCTTCCGTAATGCCGGCGCAGATGATGTGCGGAACCATCTCTACCGGATAGGCCGACATCACCGCCGCACAGACGGCCACCGGGTCCAGGCGGCTGCGTACCAGATGGCGGGTAAAACTGCCGTCGGGACCTTCCCGGTATTCATACTCGTCGCGGTGGCAGGTTACGTTGATGTAACGCGGCGCAAACTCCATGAACTGGCCCACGGTAGCCAGCAGCTCGTCTTTGCGGATGCCGTTGAGCGGCGGCACAATCTCCAGCGAGGGGAAGGGCCTGGAAGCCCCGTTGAGCATGTCTACAATCTTCATTTTACCAAATGTCCTAGGAATTGGCGGGCCTCCCGGTCCGAGAGGCTGCGCGCTTTCCGGTAAGTTTCGTATTGCTTGGGGCCTATGTTCCGGATGCCCGGATACCCGGCCTTCGGGTGCAGGATCACAAAGCCGCAGATAGACGCTTCGGGAATCATGGCAAAGCTTTCCGTGAAGCGGATGCCCAGCTTTTCGTGCCCGGGAATCAGGGGAAGGGCCTCGCCCAGCAGGCTGTGGTCCGGGCAGCAGGCGTATCCCAGAGCCGGGAGAGCCACTCCGGTACGGCAGCGCCGTTTGAGGTTGTGCTCCAGCCAGGCCGATGCCGCATCGGCCAGCGTCACCACCACCGCCCGTTTGAGCAGCGGGTTCTGGCAGGCGGCGCAGCTGCAGGCCTGCGGACTCTCCTGCACGCTGATGGCAAAGATGCCGAAGGGGCCGCTGCCCTGTGCGGGGACAAAATCGGCCAGCGACCAGCACCGGGTAAGGCCGGCGTGCTCTTCGGCCTTCTCCTGCCTCAGCATGGGCAGGCGGGTGCCGTCTTTGAGGACGATGCAGTTGCCTTCTGCGTGGGCCTCCGTGAGCAGCATGCCCACGCGGACGGAGGCATCCAGGTGCTCCAGGATATCCCGTCCCTGAACCATATATTCATAACCGGGCCGGCCGGGACGCGGAATGCTCCTGAGCCCGGCGGCGGCTGCAAACAGTTTCCAGTCAAAGTGTTTCTTGAGGCGCTCCAGCGGCACTTCCCGCACCGGCATGCTCCGCCACGGGCACCCTGACAGATGCCCGGCAACCCCCTTGTCCTCGTCTTGCCCGGCTGGACCGGGCGTCTCCGTACGCTTGTAGTAGCTGTCCCGGAGGGCTTGCTGGGCGGCATGCTGCTGTGCTTCAAAGGCTGCCCGGTCCGAGAGGCAGCGCTTGAGCAGCACCGCTGCGGCCGAAGCATCGCTCCCGTGAAACACGTGCGGGTATAGCGGCGCCAGCTTGACGGCGGTATGCAGGGCCGATGTGGTGGCCCCGCCCACAAACAGGGGCAAGTCCATTCCCCGGCGGGTCATCTCCCGGCAAATCTCCTCCATCTGGAAGAGGCTGGGGGTGATGAGCCCGCTTACGGCTATGGCATCGGCCTTCTCCTTGAGGGCGCTGTCCAGGATGGTATCCCGGTCCACCATTACCCCCAGGTCCATGACGTCAAAGCCGTTGCAGCCCAGCACAATGCCGGTGATGTTCTTTCCTATGTCGTGAACATCTCCCTTTACGGTAGCCATCACCACCCTGGGCCGGCCGCCGGTTTGTTCCGTAGCCTCAAAATGCGGTTCCAGTACGCTCACGGCCTCGCGCATCACCTTGGCGCTCTTGACCACCTGCGGCAGGAACATCTTGCCTTCTCCAAATCTTCGTCCCACTTCTTCCATGGCATCCATCAGCGGGCCTTCAATCACCTTTACGGCACTGCCCAGCCGGCCCAGCTCTTCCAGTACGGCTTCGGGGAGGCCTTCGCTTCTGCCCTGCAGAAGGCAGGCTCTGATGCGTTCAGCGGGCGTGGCCGTGCTCAGCTGCGAAACGGTTTTTTCCTGAGCGGGTCCGGCCGTCACGTTGGCGGCCAGGGCCAACAGCCGCTCCGGGGCTCCGGGGTCTTTGCAGAGGATGACGTCCTCGGCCGCCTTCCTTAGCTCCGGCTCTATGGCGTCGTAGGGCAGCAGCAGGCCCGGGTTCACGATGCCCATATCCAGTCCGGCCTGCACGGCGTGATACAAGAACACGGCATGCATGGCCTCGCGGACGGGATTGTTGCCGCGGAAGGCGAAGGAGAGGTTGGAGATGCCGCCCGAGGTATAGCAGCCGGGCAGGTTGCCCTTGATCCAGCGGACGGCTTCTATGAAATCAATTCCGTAGCGGGCATGTTCGGCCATGCCGGTTCCCACGGAAAGGACATTGCAGTCAAAGATAATGTCGCGGGGTTCTATCCCCGCCTGAGTGAGCAGCTTGTAGCTGCGGGCGCAGATTTCTATCTTGCGCTCCAGGGTGGTGGCCTGTCCCTGTTCATCAAAAGCCATCACCACCATGGCGGCTCCCAGGCGCTTGATTTCCAGGGCCTTTTCCAGGAATACCCGGGGACCCTCCTTGAGCGAGATGGAGTTCACGATGCATTTGCCCTGGGCGTTCTTGAGGCCGGCGAGCACAGCCTCCCAGTGGGAGGAGTCAATCATGAGCGCCGCCCGGGCTACGGCCGGGTCTCCGGCAATATACCGCAGGAAGATTTCCATCTCCCGGGGCGCATCCAGCATGGCGTCGTCCATGTTGATGTCAATGATGCCGGCGCCGCCTTCTATCTGCTGTGCGGCCACCTGCAGGGCCTCCTCGTACTGCCCGGCGGCAATTAGTCGGGCAAATTTTCGCGAACCCGCCACGTTGGTGCGCTCCCCGATGTTGGTAAAGTTGTTGGCGGGATCCACCGTCACAACCTCCAGGCCGCTCACCTTCAGGCGTCTCTCCTTGGGGGGAATGGCGCGGGGCGTACGGCGGGCGGCCAGGCGTGCCAGGGCCCGGATATGCTCGGGCGTGGTGCCGCAGCATCCGCCTATGATGTTGACGTAAGGGAGCATGGGCTCCACGGCGGCGGCCATCTCCTCCGCCCCCAGCGTGTAGCGGCCCAGCTCGTCCGGCAGGCCGGCGTTGGGGTAGCAGATGACGGGGACATCGGCAAAGCGGGATACCTCTTCCAGCAGGGGCTGCATATCCCGGGGACCCAGGGAACAGTTGAGACCGAAGGCCAGCAGCCCGGCCCCTTCTACCGACGTGAAATAAGCTTCCAGGGTCTGTCCAGTAAGGGTGCGGCCGCTGCGGTCCGACGAGGCGGCCGAAACCATCACGGGGATGTCCCAGCTGGCCGCGGCATAGAGCATGGCCTTGGTGTTGAGGGCGTCAAAACCGGTTTCCAGCAGGAGGCAGTCAACCCCGCCTTCCACCAGCCCCTTGATCTGGCCCCGGAAAGCTTCCACAAAATCGTCAAAGCCATAGGGCCGCCAGGCACTCCGGTCCACGTCCGGGGCGAGGCTCAGCGAATGGGTGGTGGGGCCGATACTGCCGGCCACCCACACCTTGCGCGGTGCCGCATCGGCGGCTTCCCGGGCTATGCGGGCGGCGGCGCGGGCCATCTCTTGGGCCTTTGGGGCACAGCCGTATTCGGCCTGGGACAAGGCGTTGGCGCTGAAAGAGTTGGTTTCTATGATGTCGGCACCGGCCTCTATGTATGCCTGGTGGATGCTCCGGATGAGTTCCGGATGCGTGAAATTGAGCATTTCCGGATTGCCGTGCCAATCCTCTTCCGGCGGCGCCTGCCGCTGGATCATGGTTCCCATTGCGCCGTCCAGAACCAAGATGCGCCGGGTTATTTCTTCCAGAAGTGTCAGAAAATCTATTATTCGGCCTTGACGTTCAAGGCTATCTGCAGTTCATCCAGCTGTGCCTGATCAATCTGGGACGGGGAGTCGATCATCACGTCGCGGCCCTGGTTGTTCTTGGGGAAGGCAATGTAGTCGCGGATGGTGTCCTGGCCACCCATAAGGGCGCACACGCGGTCAAAACCGAAGGCCAGACCTCCATGCGGCGGAGCGCCGAACTTGAAGGCGTTGATGATGAAACCGAACTTGTATTCGGCCTCTTCCGGGCCGATTCCCAGCACCTCGAACATGCGCTTCTGCATGTCGGCATTGTGGATACGGATGGAACCGCCGCCCAGCTCGTTGCCGTTGAGGACAAAGTCGTAGGCGTTGGCGCACACGCGCTCCAGGTCTTCCTTCTTGTTGCTGTAGAACCATTCCTCGTGCTCCGGCTTGGGGGCGGTGAAGGGATGGTGCATGGCGTAGAAACGCTGGGTTTCGTCGTCCCACTCCAGCAGCGGGAAGTCCACAATCCACAGGGGAGCGAATACATCCGGCTTGCGGTAGCCCAGGCGGCCGCCCATCTCCAGACGGAGCACGCCCAGCATCGTCTGCACCTTGCGCTTGGCGGCGCCGCTCATCACCAGGATGAGGTCTCCGGGCTGTGCCTCGGCCGTAGCGGCTATCTTCTGGAGGTCATCGGCCCCGTAGAACTTGTCGATGGAGCTCTTGAAGCTTCCGTCGGCATTCACGCGGATATAAATGAGGCCCTTGGCACCCACCTGAGGGCGTTTGACCCATTCGGTGAGCTCGTCAATCTGCTTGCGGGTGTACTCGGAAGCGCCTGGGACGCAGATGGCGCCGATGTAGGCGGCCTCGTCCAGAACGCCGAAGCCCTTGCCCTTGGCCACATCCGTTATCTCGTGGATCTTCATGCCGAAGCGTACGTCCGGTTTGTCGGAGCCGTAGTTGTCCATGGCGTCGTACCAGCTCATGCGGGGCAGCGGGTTGGGAATATCTACGCCCAGAACATTTTTGAACAGGGTGCGCATCATGCCCTCGAAGGTGTTGAGGACGTCTTCCTGCTCTACAAAGGACATTTCGCAGTCTATCTGGGTGAATTCCGGCTGACGGTCTGCGCGGAGGTCCTCGTCACGGAAGCAGCGCACAATCTGGAAATAGCGGTCGTAACCGGCTACCATCAGGAGCTGCTTGAAGGTCTGGGGGCTCTGCGGCAGGGCGTAGAACTGACCGGGGTTCATGCGGGAAGGAACCACAAAGTCGCGGGCGCCTTCCGGGGTGCTCTTGATGAGGTAGGGGGTTTCAATCTCCATGAAGCCCAGGCTGTCCAGATAGTTGCGGGCTTCGTGGGCCACCTTGTGCCTCAGGGCCAGGGCGCGCTGCAGCGGACCGCGGCGGAGGTCCAGGTAGCGGTACTTGGCGCGGAGGTCCTCACCGCCGTCGCTCTCTTCCTCAATGGTGAAGGGCGGGGTTACGCTCTTGTTGAGGATGTTGATGGCCGAAACCTTGATCTCAATATCACCGGTGGGCATCTTGGCGTTCTTGGCCTGACGCTCCACCACTTCACCCTTTACCTGGATCACGAATTCACGGCCCAGGGCGGTGGCGGTTTCTACCAGGGCGGCGGGGGCATCGGCCTCTACTACCAGCTGGGTAATACCGTAACGGTCCCGAAGGTCAATGAAGGTCATACCTCCCAGTTTACGGGCTTTCTGTACCCATCCGGCCAGCGTTACCTGCTGTCCCTTGTTGGCAATGCGGAGTTCTCCGCAGGTGTGTGTTCTGTACATATTGTGTGTTCTTTATTTTCCAACCTACAAAATTAGCAAAAAAATATGGTTATCTTTGCAGTTAATAAGGTTTTTAAGTATGGAAGTACGTGCCAAGAAGGCCCTGGGCCAGCATTTTCTCACAGACCAGAAGGTAGCCCGCGCCATTGTGGACGCCCTGCACGGGGGGCTTCCCACCCTGGAGGTAGGTCCGGGTATGGGTGTTTTGACGCAGTACCTGCTGGAGAGGGAAGACATTGACCTGCGGCTCATCGAGATAGACACCGAGAGCGTAGAATACCTTCTCACGCACTTCCAAGGTATGCAGGGCAAGCTGATGGAAGGAGACTTCCTGAGGCTCAAACTGGAGAAACTCTTCCCGGAGAAATTTGCCATCATCGGCAATTTCCCCTACAACATCTCTTCCCAGATCTTTTTCAAGGTGCTGGACTACAAGGACAGCATTCCGGAAGTGGTGGGAATGGTGCAGAAGGAAGTGGCCGAAAGGATTGCCGAAAAGCCCGGAAGCAAAACCTACGGCATCCTATCCGTGCTTCTGCAGGCCTGGTACGACATTGAGTACCTCTTCACAGTGGGTTCCGGCTGCTTTGCCCCGCCGCCCAAGGTGGAAAGCGCCGTCATCCGCCTCACCCGCAATAGCCGCACGGAGCTGGGCTGCGACGAGGCCCTGTTCAAGACGGTGGTGAAAACCGCCTTCGGCCAGCGCCGCAAGATGATGCGCAATCCCCTCAAACCCCTGGCCCTGGCCCGCGGCAAAGCCGACGTCCTTTCTCAGGACGTCTTCTCCCAGCGCCCCGAGCAGCTGTCGGTAGATGATTTTGTGGAATTGACCAATCTTTTTTCGTAGTTTCTGCAACAAATCCATTTTCGGCCCGTCTTTAAGATAGAAAGTGGAAAAATGACACGGCAGGAAATCACAGAATTCTATCAGCAATACCACCGGCGCGTTTACAATACCGCCTGGCGGATTCTCCAGAATTCAGACGATGCCGAGGAAGTGATGCAGGACACCCTCATCAAGTACATAGGCCGAAAAGACCCCGCCCCGCTTTCTGACCCGCAGATTGGGGCGTGGCTGGTAAGGACTTGCGTACGCGCTTCCATCGACCGCCTTCGCGAGAGAAAGAGAAGGGCCGATTTCCTGGAACTCTATGCGGTGGACGAGAGCGAGGTGGAGGAGGAAGAGGTGCCGATCGAGGGAGTCGATATGGCCCGGGTGCAGCAGGCGCTGCAAAGCTTGGAAGAACCCTACCGCCTGGTCCTGAACCTGGTGCTGCTGGAAGGCCTGGATTACGAAGAGATAGCCGCTTTCACCGGTAAAAAGGAAGTAACGCTGCGTTCCATCTACTCAAGGGGACGCGCCAAACTGATAGAAAGACTCAGAAAATGAAAGAGCTGGAACAATACATCCGTTCCCACGCCAGCGAATTTGACGTGATGGAACCCCTTCCGGGCCACGAGGAGCGTTTCCTCGCCCGCCTGGAGCAGGCCCAGAAGCCGGCCCGCCGCCCCTGGCGCATCGTCTGGGGTGCCGTGGCGGTGGCGGCTTCCCTTTCGGCCCTTCTCTTTGTGACCGCCCTTCGCCGGAGTGATCCCGAGGCCATTTACCTGGCCTATATGGACGAGGTCTCCCAGCTGTACGCCGAATGCCCGGCCGATGCCGGAGCCGACTGGGACGAGGCCCTGGCCTCCCTCACGGAAGAAGCCAACCCGCTCTTCCTGCAGCTTCCGGAAGAGATGTCCCGCCTGCAGAAGGCCCGCGTTCTCAGAGCCCATTACGGTTCCCTCCTGGAGGGCGCCAAATTACTTGCCAAACAATAATAAAACGTACTTATAATGAAAAAACTCTTTGTCCTTTTTGCAGCCGCCTTTATGGCCCTGACGCCTGCCATGGCTGCTCATGAATCCAATCCGGCCGAGGCCAAGATGGAGACCAAAGCTTATTCTCTGAACAACTTCGACGGCCTGGATGTGTCCTGGATCTACCACGTGGAGCTTAACAAGGCCTCCGGTTACAAGGTGGAGGTGGAAGCCCCCGACTTTGTGATGCCTTACCTGCAGGTAAAGGTGCGCGGCGGCAACCTGGTGCTGGGTGTGTCCAACCTCCCGGGCGACGTACGCCGCAAGATTGAGCGGGGCAATTACGAAGTAAACGCCTATGTGACCCTGCCCGAACTGAACAGCATAGAGATGTCCGGCGCCTCCCGCCTGATTTCCCTGGGCGAGTTCCAAACCGCCAGTTTCTCCATGGAGCTCAGCGGCGCCTCTTCCCTCAAGGGCCTGCAGATGAAGGCCAACACGGCCGATATCCGCTGCAGCGGAGCCAGCAAGTACCAGATAACCGGCCCCGTGAAAGTCGCCAGGATTGGCCTTTCCGGTGCAGCCAAGGGAACCATGGAAAGCGATGGCACCGACCTGACCGCCGACCTCTCCGGATCGGGCAAGCTGGACCTCACCGGCGTGTATGACCAGGCCGATCTGGAACTCTCCGGCGCCTCCCACGTCCACATCAAGGGCGCCCTGGAGAACGTCCGCCTGTCCGGCTCCGGCGCTGCCAAGGCCGACCTGACCGAATGCCCGGCCAAGGTAGTGCGGGTAGATCTGAGCGGGGCTTCTTCGGCCCGGATCGTGGCCCTGGATAAGCTGGGCGTAGGCCTCTCTGGCGCTTCCACCTGCCAATACAAGGCCGGCGAACACCTCCAGATTACCGACACCGACGTAGACCGCGGCGCTTCCCTCCGAAAGCTCTCGAACTAGCTTAAACTAGCGTTTCTTGTAATTCAGCCCCTTTGCATCCCAGAGGGGCTCTTCTTTTTTGACGATGATGCTGTAGAACTCGTTGAAGTCTTTCTGGAATTCTTCTTCGTCTTTCCACTCCGTGCAGGGGTTCCAGGCCCTTTCCCAGACGCCCAGCGCCTTGGGCAGCATCTGGTAGGTGGCGTTGTCCAGGCTGCGGATGTTTTCGGACCACAGCAGGGCTTCGGCCCCTACGATGTTCTCCGGCTTTTGAAGGCCGGGATAGCTGTAGACCGGGAGGGCATAGCCCTTGCGCTCGTCTACATAGCCGCCCCAGTTAAGGCCGATGTCATCAGGGTCATCGCTGTAGGCCAGATCCACATAGGCGTGCTGTACGTTGGAGAGAAGGACCGGAATGCCGGCATTGGCAAGCCGCGCGGGAAGGTCTGCTCTTTCATCCAGGGTGCTCCAGGCATTGACAAAGAGGAGCTGCTTCTTGAGGGCCTCCAGCGTTTCGGGCTCGATGTTCTCCACTATCTCCTGCCAGCCGGCCAGTTTGAGGTTGCGCTCCTGGGCCAGCTGCACCATGCCGCGGGTGAAGGTATCCTTGACCTTCTTGCGGTCCCGGCCTGCCCAGGCGCCGTCCGGCACTTCGTCACCGCCAATGTGGATGCCCGGCAGCGGTACGCCGGCTTCCTGGTGCATGCGGATGACCTCGTCAAAGACCACGCCATAGAACTTGTATACCCCCGGAAGGTCCGGATCCAGCACGTTGTCCGTGAAGTCCTGTGCCGTCCAGTAATGGGACGTATCGGCAGGGTCCTGCAGACGATAGGTATCATCCCCCGTGCGCTTCTCATAGGCCTGCATGGCCTTTATGGCAGCGCGGGAATGGCCCGGGGCATCGAATTCGGGAACCACGGCTATCTGCCGCTCGGCGGCATATTGGAGAATCTCCTTGTACTCTTTTTCCGTAAAGAACGTGCTGTTGCCGATGCGTCCGTTGGCCGTGGGTTTGAGGGCCTTGGACTCCTTCAAATCCCAGTCCGGGAGTTCATGATGACCGCTGAAGGCGGTGAGTTCCGGCAGTTTGGGGATTTCCAGGCACCAGGACTCGTCGTCACCCAGGTGGAAATGCAGCAGGTTGAGCTTGTAGGAGGCCATGATGTCCAGCACTTTGAACACTTCGTCCTTGGTCCGGAAGTCCCTCACTACATCCAGCATAAAGCCACGGAGGCCCAGGACCGGCCAGTCTTCAATCACAATGCCCTTGGTCTCTTTGGGCAATTTGGCAAGAGTGGCCTGGGCATAGACGGCGCCGGCTTCATCCTGGGATTCTACCTGCGCAGTTCCGCCGGAGTCAAAGGTAATCCGGTACCAGCCCTTGGGATGCGACTCTTCTGCGTGGGCCTCCCCGGGCTCATAAATGCGTTTGGGACGGGGGATGATATCGCCCATGGCGGGCTCATAGCTGGCGGCAAACCAGGAGGCATTGATGGGCGTACCCTCGCGGTCCAGGAACTTATACTCTATGGGCAAGACCCGGTCCAGTTTGCCCATTACCTGCAATACAAAGCCTTCCGGCGCCCAGGAACGGCGCGGCAGAGGACGGCCTTCATAGGAAACCGTCAGCGTGCCGGACTGGGGAATGTCCAGGAAGAAACTCGTTCCCTGATAGTGGTGGATCTGCTTCACGGGACCAGCTGTAATCTTGTGGTTGTCAAACAGTTCCTGGAACCATACACGCCCACCCTTGGGCATATTCTTAAGCACCAGGGTCTGGCTGGCCCGCCCGTTTTCACCGGTAGGGCCTTCCACCCATTCAACAGAAGGTTGGGCGCAAGCCGCAACCAGCAGCAGGGAAGCCCATAATAGTCCTTTTTTCATAAGCCAAACAGTTGATTACCAGCGAACCTGAACCTTCAGGGCCTCACTGGCCAAAGATTCGGGCAGTGCTACGCGGGCCTCGCGGGTAGCGGCGTCGTAGGTGCATTCCAGCGCCACGCCGTTGAGGGTGGCCTGGGGGCAACGGGCCGCTCCACCCAGGATGAGGGAGAGCTTGCGGGTGGGCATCATGCCGGCAAAGGAACCCTGCCGGGGCTCAATTTCCACCGTTAACGTACTTCCGGAAGCATTCTTGCGGATGGTGGTGGTAGCATAGGCCGAAGGATAGGCCTGGCTCTCGCCGTCGTCTTCATAGTGCACATAGCTGCTGCGACCCTTGCCGGGAGCAATGTAGATGCGCCATTCGTTGGTGGGCGTCTGCAGTTCCTGGATGCCTTCGTGGGCCAGGGGCAGGATGGCGCCCGCCTTCACAAACCAGGCGTTCTGGTCAATGCTGTAGCGGAGCTTCTGGACGGTGCCGCCGGGGAGCATCTTGTGGTGGGCCATGTCGTACCAGTCGTTGCCGGAAGGGAGCCACACGTCACGGGCCGAAAGACCGTCTTCCCCACGGGGTTCGCAGATGGTGGCGGCCAGGATGTTGTCTCCAAAGAAGTATTCCTGCTTCCAGGTGTAGGCCTGGGGGGCCTCCGGATACTCGTAGTAGAGCGGACGGCACAGGGAAATGCCCGTCTCATAGGCCTCGCGGGCCATGTCGTAGATGTAGGGCGTAAGGGCATAGCGGAGCTCCAGGGCGTCCTTCATGTATTCGTAGTAGTCCGGGAACATCCAGATGCGGCGCTCGAACAGGGCGCTGCGGGTGCTGTGGGTCTTGAAGATGGGGGAGAACACGCCGTACTGCAGCCAGCGGGTAAAGAGCTCGGGCTCGGTGGGGGCCTCGTTCCTCATCCAGTGACCGCCCAGGTCATGGCCCCAGTAGCCGTACAGCACGTTGGAAGCCGTGGCGGTGAACTCCGGCAGATAGCCCAGCACTTCCCACTTGATCTCCGTGTCTCCGGAGAAGCCCAGCTGGTAGCGGTGGCTGCCCAGGCCGCCCCAACGGTGGTAAATCATGGGACGGGGAGCCTTTTCGGGGGCCACACCGCGGTTCATGCGCACCTTATCGTTAAAGAAGATATGGTTGATCCAGAAGGTGTTGCTGAGGCCTTCTACATAACGGCTCTGCTTGTACTGCTGCCAGTCCAGCCACCAGAAATCCACGCCCTGCTTCTCCAGCGGGTGGATGATGGAGTTGAAGTAGGCATCGGCCCAGGCGCGCTGGTCCATGCGGTACGGGACGGAGGCGTGGTAGCCGGGTTTGGCGGGGCCATTCCAGATGTCTTCTCCGCCCTTGTACACATAGCCTTCCGGACCGTCGTAGTCGGTGGTGCGGGAGAGGTAGTCCTTCACAAAGGTCTTGTACACCTTCTCACGCGGGATCACGCCCACGGCCGGGTGCAGGTTGAGGGAGGTCTTGAGCTTGAGGCTGTGGACCTCGTTCAGGAAACCGTCCGGGTCTCCAATCAGGTCCTGGTTCCAGGTGTAGCCGGTCCAGCCCAGGCCTTCTCCGTGGTCGTCCTTGACGCCGCGGGCGGCGGCGCCTTCCCAGGTCTCGTGCCATTCCATGTCAATGACCATCACGTCAATGGGGAGCTTGCGCTCGCGGAACTCGTAGCCCAGGGCCAGGAATTCGTCGTCCGTGTAGGGCCAGTATTTGCTCCACCAGTAGCCAAAGACGTATTTGGGCGGCAGCGGCATGCGGCCGGCTACCTTGGCGTAGTCGGCCAGGGCGGCCTTGTAGTCGTGACCGTAGGCAAACAGGTACCAGTCCTTCACGTTGGGGTTGGGGCGGGTGGCTACCCATTCTCCCCAGTCACTGTCGTCCTTGACAAAGAGGTGCCGGGTGCTCTCGTCCACCAGGGCCCAGCCGTCGCGGGACAGGACGCCCTTTTCCATGGGGTCGGAATAGTTGATGTGGTCCGGTCCCGAGCAGCCGTCCAGGGTACGGGCGGTGCCCATCAGGTTGCCGGAATCATCGGCCCCGGGATACCATTTGACGGTTTTTCCGCCCAGGCGGAACGTCACCTGCAGGTTGGAGGCGTCAAAATCTCCGCCTTTGTATTCCAGCGTGAGGGCCTTGGTCTTGACCGTGAGCTTGCCCCCGGAACGGGAAACGGTGAAGGCGGGAACCGGGAGTTCGCGGTTCACGATGGCCAGGGAGGCGTTGTCTTCGAACTGGGCGTCGGGGGCCCATTCCATACGGACCAGGCGGTCTGTCAGAATGGTGAAACGGGCGTTTCCTTCAATGACTTGGGCCTCTTGGGAGGCTACGGGATTCTGGGCTGGGGCCGCTGCGCAAACCAGCAGCAGGGCCGCAAGGGCTGTGAGTGTTCTTTTCATAACTACGTGGTTGATGTACAAATATACGTAAATCTTGCGGAAAATTGCGTATCTTTGCATACTATGATCAAAGTGCTGGGCATATTTGACTTTCTGAGCTTTGGCTGGGCAGACATCCTGGACGTGCTCATGGTGGCTCTCCTCATTTACTTCCTTATCAGAAGTATCCGGGGAGATTCCTCCATCTTCAACATCGTCCTGATGCTGGTCTTCCTGCTCATCCTGAAAGCCGTGGTAACGGCCCTCAATATGCGCATGATGACGGTGCTGCTGGGCGCCCTGCTGGATGTGGGTGTACTGGCAGTCATCATCCTCTTCCAGCCGGAAATCCGCCATATGCTCAACCGCTTTGCCGTCCAGTCGGGCCTGGCCCGCCGCAGCGGCCAGCTGTTCAACCGCCTGCTGGGTATCAAGGAAGAGACCATGGGCAGCCACAGCGCCGAGGAACTGGGAGAAGCCGTGCGAGCCATGTCGGCAGAGAAGACCGGAGCCCTCATCGTGCTGCAGCACAAGTCTTCCATGGAGAAGTACATGGAAACCGGAGACCGTTTTGAGGCCGATATCAACCGCCGCCTCATCATGAATATTTTCTTCAAGAATTCCCCCCTGCACGACGGCGCCATGATCATCATCGGTGACCACATTGCCGCCGCCCGCTGCCAGCTTCCCATGACCAACCGCACGGACATTCCCGCCCATTACGGGATGCGTCACCGCGCGGCCATCGGCCTGAGTGAAGACACGGATGCTGATGTCCTGGTAGTATCCGAGGAAACCGGCAACGTGAGCTTCGTGCGCGGAGGAGAAATCCACACCGTACAGGATATGAAGGAACTCCGCCAGCTGCTGAGTTCCCTGATGACAAAAGAGGAGTAAATGGACGCGAGGCTGGAAGCGAAATTAGGGTTTGACAAGGTAAGGGCGGCCATTTCGGCCCGCTGCTCTACGGAGTATGCATCGGCCCGGGTGGAGCAGGAGGAATTCTGCACGGACGGTGCCCAGATTCACCGCCGTCACCTGGTCACCGATGAGATGCGCCTCATCCTCATGTTCGAGGAGAATTTCCCCACCTCCGGCTATATCGATGCCATTCCTTTCCTGGAGCCCATCGGGGAGCATGCCTCCATCGACCTCCTGTCCCTGGGCAAGCTCCGCACCCTGCTGGATACCCTTAGGAAGGCCCTTCACTTCTTCCATACGGTCAAGGAAGGCATCTATCCCAACCTCCAGCACATGGCTTCGGGCATCAGCGCCCCGGCCGAGGTCATCAGCCGCATCGATTCCATCCTGGACCGCCACGGAGAAATCAAGGACACCGCCTCCGACGAGCTCTACAAGATCCGCCGCAGCATCAAGGAAAAAGAGCTGGGCGTCTCCCGCCGCATGAACGCCATCCTCCGCCAGGCGCAACAGGAAGGCATTGTGGAGGCCGATGCCAGCGTCTCCATCCGAGACGGCAAGATGCTCATCCCGGTAGCATCGGCCAAAAAGCGCTCCTTCCAGGGCTTTGTGTACGACGAAAGCGCCACCGGCAAGACCACCTTCATGGAACCGGCAGAGATTGTGGCCCTGCAGAACGAGATTTCCGAACTCCATTTTGCCGAGACCCGTGAGATAGCCCGCATCCTCTACGAATTTGCGGAATTCCTGCGGCCCTTTGTGCCGGAGCTCCTCTCCGGTGCCACGTTTGTGGGAGAGCTGGACTTTATCATGGCCAAGGCCTACGTGTCCCTGGACTACATAGCCGGCATGCCGGTGCTCTCGGAAGACGGAGAGCTGCGGCTGCGCAAGGCCCGCCATCCGCTGCTGGAAAAGAGCCTCCGCAAAGAGAAGAAATCCATTGTACCCCTGACCGTTACGCTGACCCCGCAGAAGCGCATCCTCCTTATCTCCGGCCCCAACGCCGGCGGCAAGAGCGTGTGCCTCAAGACCGTGGGTCTGCTGCAGTATATGTTCCAGTGGGGCATGCTCATCCCCACCTCCGAGACCTCGGAACTCCCGGTCTTCGACCGCATCATGGTCTCCATCGGAGATGACCAGTCCCTGGAAAACGACCTCTCCACCTACAGCTCCTTCCTCACCGATATGAAGAAGATGCTGGAAGTGGCCGATTCCCGCACCCTCATCCTCATCGACGAGTTCGGCTCCGGAACCGAACCGGCGGCCGGCGGCGCCATAGCCGAGGCCATCCTCCACGAGCTGGACACCCGCGGGGCCTATGGCGTGATTACCACCCACTATACCAACCTCAAGCTCTATGCTTCGGGCGCAGAAACCGGCGTGGTCAACGGCGCCATGCAGTTTGACGCCTCCACAGTAACGCCGCTCTTTGTGCTGGAGCAGGGGCTGCCCGGTTCCTCCTTCGCCTTTGAGCTGGCCCGCAAGATGGGTATGCCCGAAGCCCTGGTCCACGACGCCGAACTCCGCGCCGGAGAGCAGTACGTGGGCATCGAGCGCAACCTCCGGAAGATTGCCAAGAGCCGCCGCCAGCTGGACGAGAAGCTCACCCGGATCCGCGCCACGGACAAGACGCTGGAAGGCCTCACGGACCGCTACGAGAAAGAGCTGGAGGACATCAAGGAAATGCGCCGCCACATCCTGGACGAAGCCAAGGAAGAGGCCCGCAAGATTGTAAAGGACGCCAACAAACAAGTAGAGAATACCATCCGCACCATCAAGGAAAGCCAGGCCGAAAAGAGCACAACCAAAGAAGCCAGAGCCGAATTACAGGGCTTTCTGGGTGCCCTGGCCGAGGGCCGCGGCCGCCGCGACGCCTATATTGACAAGAAGCTCCAGACCGTGAAGGAACGCAAGGAGCGCGAGCAGGTCCGCAAAAAGAAGAGGGCCGATGGCGAAACCCTCCAGCAGATGGAGCGGCGGGAACTGGAAGAGAAGAAGCTGGCCGCCTTCCGCAGCGCCCCCCTGAAGGTGGGCGAGAAGGTCCGCATCCTGGGCAACGGAATGGTGGGAGAAGTCTCCAAGGTGAGTACCAAGGCGGTGAGCGTGATAGTAGGCAGCATTACCACCAAGCTGCCGCTGGACCGCGTGGAGCGCATCACGGCCAACGAGTACAAGGCCGTGGCCGGAAAAGCGGCCGAAAAACCCCGCCAGGTATACGACACCGGCATCAGCGAAAGAATGGCAAATTTCAAGCTGGAGCTGGACGTAAGAGGGGAGCGGGTGAACGACGCCATCGAAATTGTGATGCGATATATTGACGATGCCATCATGTTAGGTGTCCCTTCGGTGCGAATTTTGCATGGAAAGGGAACAGGCGCGTTGCGCGAGGAAATCCAAAAGTACGTGCGCACCGTGCCTGGCGTAAGCTCCGCACAAGACGAGCACATCCAGCTGGGAGGCTCGGGCGTGACGGTAGTAAAATTTGACTAAAACCAAACCAATGAACGTTTTAACAACCAGCAGAATCGGCCAGGCCGGAGAACAGATGGCCTGCGATTTCCTGGAAACCCAAGGTCACCAAATCCTGGACCGCAACTGGCATTCGGGTCATCTGGAGCTGGATATTGTCTCCGAAGCTCCTGACGGATTGCATTTTGTGGAGGTAAAGGCCCGTACGGCGCCGGTCACCACCACCGTTCTGGACCAGGTAAACAAGGTTAAGCAAAAACGCATTTCGGCAGCCGCCGGACAATACCTCACCAAGAAGAATATGTCTGGGAAAGAAGTGTTCTTCGATGTGGTTTCCGTGCTCTTTGACGGAGAGGAAACCATCGTCCGATACTTCCCTCAGGCATGGATACCCATGTACGTTTAAACGCTATGGATCAACACATATATTGCGTCATTATGGCGGATGGTTCGGGAACACCCGACCAGCTCCGAATGACCTATGACCGTTTCAGCCGTTTTATCCCCAAGGACCATATCCTGGTCGTTACCCTGGAACGTTATGCCCAGACAGCCCGCGAGGTGCTGCCCTTCCTTCCGGAAGAGAACCTCCTGGTAGAGCCCCAGGCCCGCAAGACGGCTCCCTGCATGGCTTATGCGGCCTACTCCCTGCTGGTGCGGGATCCCGAGGCCGTGATTGTGGCCACCCCGTGGGACCTTTATATCCGGGACGAATCCCTCTTTGCCCAAACCATCACCGAGGCCTGCCAGTACGTAGAGGAACACGACGTCCTCATGACCCTGGGCATCGTTCCCAAGACCCCGGATGTCAACTTTGGTTATATCCAGGTACGGGAGGGCCGCAACGCCCACCTCATGGCCGGTCCCCTGCAGGTAAAGACCTTTACAGAAAAACCCTCCGCCGAGCTGGCAGAGGTGTTTATCAGAACCGGTGAGTTCTTCTGGAACAGCGGTATCTTCATTTGGAAAGCCGCCACCATCGTGGCCGAGATGGAGCAATACCTCCCGGAAGTGACGGAACTCTTCAAGGGCTGGCAGGAGCACATCGGAGAGCGCAGTTTTGTAGAGCGCGCCTACGCCGAGTGCCCCAAGGTTTCCCTGGACTACGGCGTCATGGAGCACACGGACCGCGCCTGGCTGTATCCGGCAAGGTTCGGCTGGGCCGATATTGAAAGATTGTAGCCATTCTGGCCAGAAAAAAGGCTCCCGAGCACCACAGGACCCGTTTTCGTGCTCGAGAGCCTATTTTTGTACCCTTCGAGCACGGATTCAGCCGTTTTTGTGCTCGGCATGTTGTCGGAGAGGGTGACGTTTTGGATTCTCGGAAATAATTGTATATTTGCGTATTAGTAACTCCGTCAACACTAGCCACCAATTATTATGAAACGGTTTTTATTTTTGCTGATAGCCTCTGTTTTGTTTTTTGGATCAGGCTGCGATAATAACCAGTTTAAGGAAAAACTACGCGTGGAGATGAAGGATGCTGTCATCATTTATGAAGAGGAGGCCTTTCCCCGTTCCATAGATGTGGCATGGCTGCATTTTACCCGGCGCAAGAGTGATGGCTACTGGTATATTCACTTTAATATTCCTAATATGGCCTATATTGATTTAGGTCCCGAGCATGAGTATTATAGTGATGGGGTAAATTACCTGTTTCAAGAGAGTGATCAATACATCAGGCTGGGTTGTGGGGAGACTCCGTATATCTGGGCATCATTCACTCCTGGTTCCAGGTTTGAGTTCACCCCTGACAGAAAAACGGCCAAGAAAATATGCAAAGTCCTTGATGAGTGTGTCAACTTCCCACTCGGAGTGATACCTGATGGGGACGTGGCAGCTCCCGTAGAGGCTGTCAACCCCTTTGCAGCCCGTCCCGCGAGTCCCGTCGAGGAGGTAGATGAGGATGAGAGATGGGACGCAGACGTTGAGGAAGAAGACGGGCTCACGGGTAACGCTGCCTATCCGCGCTACAGCCCGAAGGCGGAGGACGGAGACGGGGACGGGAGCTCCCTTCTTGTCTCCGGGGACTTCTCCGAGACGAAATTCTACAGGGGCGTCTATGACGCCGGATGGACGATGCCACCGTCCACTTATCATATAGACATATACGAGGAGGAGCTGGTGAGGCGGTTCCCGGACGGATCGTTAAGAACGATTCCTCTCACGTCCGTCGATTCTGACGGAGCCCTCTGCTATTCCTATAATCTGGGAAGTAATGTCTACAAGTATTCTTACAGTCCAAAGTCCGGAAGCCTCATTTACGGCATAGCGATGGACGGCCAGTATTACTGGTGCCGCATGGTCCCGGCGGGGAGCGCGGGCTCCGGCTCGCAGATGTACCCGCAGGGCGGGTCCTATGGCAATCAGCAGCAGCTGCAGCAGAACCAGAGGGCGCAGATGTACCTGAGCCAGTACAGGACCTGGGAGAACACGGTCATCAGCCATTACAACACGCTGATGACGATGCGTGACGGTGCGGCGCGCACCTCCGTCAGGATGAACTTCCGGAATGCCCAGTCACAGATGCGTCAGATACGCCAGAACGCCCAGATGGAAGGCATAAGCTTTACTGCCAGCGTTTGGGAGACGGCTGGCATCCCTCTTGGCTATGAATAGCGTTATTTCCTCGCCGTATGCAGACTGTTACCTATAAGCCTTCCCCTGACGGGGCCTTCCTGCTGAGCCAGCGAAAACGCGGGCTCGGCGAGAGCGGCCTTGTGGAGGTCCTTCCGATGGCCCTGTTCCGGGGCGATGATGACCTGGTCTCCTTTGATGAGTATCTCCTTCTTCCCTGCAATTACGGGTGGGACTGCTGGAACCCCCAGGGGACCCGCTGTTTCTTCCTTGCGATGCGTTACCCCAAAGGGACCTTCCCTGCATTGGAGATGGACCTCCCGGAAGACAAGGCGGTAATGGTTCTCTCCGTCCTGGATGTCACTGAGCTGAAGGTCATCCACGAGACAGTCCTCGGGATGGAGCCCCTCTCCGTCTCATGGAACCCCACCGGGGAGTGGGCCGTCATCATGAGGGATGAGCAGAAGGAACGGGAGTTCCTCCGGAGCCGGGCGCGGAGTGAGTACGACCAGGCGGTCTCGTACATGAGGAGTACCGGAGCCGTGCAGCAGGATGACCCCGCCAATGACCCCGCGCGCCTGGAGCATTACCTCATGAACTACGATGAGCGTTACTGCGGCCCCGACCCTTTCGCCTACGCCGTCCGTCAGCGTAACCTCTATCTCAAGGCGCAGGAGATGGCTATCCCCTATGATGAACATATCCTCGAAAAGACAGAGCCGGAGAAGGTGACGCCACCCCCCGAGCAGGAGCCCCCTGCCGAACCGGAAGCAGTCGCCGAACCCGACCCCGATGCCTTCCACGCCCCTACGAAGGAAGAACGTGCCCATAACCGCGGCATCCTTTTCGGGGTAGCAGTCTTCATTGTCGTCATACTTCTTGTCTTCGCGATTTTCATGGTCCAGACGACCGGATCGGCCTCCTTCCTTGCCGCCGCTGTCGGAACCATCGGGGCGACCATCGTTCGTATCACGGCAGGCTGGAAGCGGGTCTTCCCCCGCAAGTACAATATCGCCCGCATATGGGTCTTCCTGGGGCTGACCATCTCGACCCTTCCTTACCAGGCGGCAAGGGGAGTCAATTACCTGGTGACACGGGCAGTGGGCGAGCCGCACCACGGCTGGGTCTTTGTTATCTCCACCATCTGTATCCTCTGGGTCTGGGCCTTCTGCGTCCTGCGAAGGAACGCCTGCAGCTCTCTTTCCGAGGCCAAGCGCTGGGGCTGGACGACTCCGGTCCTTGCAGCGCTCATCGTTGGCTTTTTCATTTTTACGACAAGTACCTTCCAATAGATTACCGCTATGAAAAAACTCTCCGTCATACTCACGGTCCTGACCGCGGCCCTTCTCACTACGGCGACTACCCTTTGTGCCCCTAAGGAGAAGCGGCAGCCCCTTGCCGTTGACCTCGGCCTTCCCTCCGGCACCCTCTGGGCTTCCTGTAACCTCGGGGCCGACAAGGAGGAGGAGTACGGCTTTTATCTCGCCTGGGGTGAGACTGCTCCCAAGGACCATTATTTCTACGACAACTATGCATATGCCGCACCCGATGGAAGCCAGAGCACGGTGGACATCGGAGAGTCCATCTGCGGAACGCAGTATGATGCTGCCAAAACCCAGTTGGGCGGTTTCTGGCGGCTTCCTACTGAGGAAGAACTCAAGGAACTCATTGAGTTATGTGATTGGGAATGGGACCATATTGGTGATATCTACGGCGTAAGGGTCACGGGGCCCAACGGGAAGAGCATCTTCCTTCCTGCCGGAGGGAAAAACGGAAAGAGGGAAGAGGGGGAGTACCAGTGTGCTTACTGGACGGGCAGTGTCAGCCGGGGAGGCATCGGCCGGACGGCCAGCTCCCTTGACTGCACCTGGGATGAAGAGAATGAAGATACTACGCTACAGATCTGGGGAGAATACAAGGTCTTCGGGCTGTTGGTTCGTCCCGTATGGAAATAAGCACGAAAGTTCAACAGTTAAACTAGATATCAAACCACGGAGCACTATGAACCAGTTAAAACGAATCCTTTCCTTCATTCTGTGCCTTACCTGCGGCACCTTCACTGCCTTCGCGCAGGATCTGAATGATGATTCAATCTATATCCAAGGCAACCCCGAGAATGCCTATACGCTCTTGTCCGGGAAACAGTGGACCACTGATGAAATGACTTTCTATCAGTTTTTCCTGATGTCCTCCTCCCAGGACGTGTTCCTCCTCAAGATTAAGCATGAAGGAGTCCTGTCGCTCATGAAGAATGACCGCATGATTCTTAGGAAATATGCGGAGAAGGAGACAACAGCCAGCATCTTGTTCGACAATGGTTATACCGCCACTGTTAACGTCCTGATTCAGGACACAACGGATCCCGATTATGCTGAGAATACGGCAAGCATCACCTACGTCATCGATCCCTATTCAGGAAACACCAACGAAATAAAAAAGAAAAACGCCCTCGCCTTCGTAAACTACAATATCACCAGGATTACGGTTGACGGGATATCAACAAGCATCAAGAGTTCCGACATAAAGTCCGCTACTTTCATCAGCAATCTTGTATATCAGTACAGCCTGATTGAAGAGGGTAAGAAAGAGAAGAAGAGCCTCACTCCCTATTCCGTCCAGCAGAACCTGACACTCGCCAACATGCTTTCCAAACCCATGGGCTGCGTCAGTTCAGACTTACTCTATGACCCTGTCAATGCAATCAGGGCCAACCTGGAGAGAGCTTTTCATGTGGAAGTGGATGATAATGCCCATTCTATCTCCGTGACAGCGTATGAGAACGATGAGATATGCGAGAACATGAACTACTGGGGGCTCAAGTTCTCCCGGTTCCGGATTTACGATGGAGACGGATATCCCCGCAGGGTTCTCTATGGCTTCGATCTGAACAAAAGAGACGGCGGCCAGCTACTCCCTGTTCTGAATCAGATAGCTAGTGATTTCCGGAGCCTGGGCATCCCCATGACCGTTCAACCCTCCTCGGAGACCAGTTACGGAACCCACGCTAAAAAAGACGGTATCGAGTATACACTTTACGCCCAGGACTACAATGTGATGTGGGATATCACCGTTGAGATCCGGATGTAGCGCCCCGGCTTTCGCACAACAAGCCTCCCGTGCACATCGGAACCTGTTCTCGTGCACGGGAAATTGCTCGGGAGCGGTACTGTTATTTCAAAACGCCTCTGACGGAATAACCCGTAGTCCGGAACATGCCGATGGTCCTGTCAATCCTTTTGAACGAATAGATACGTGCTCCGATGGGATTATCCAGGCGCGTGGAGGACCAGTAACACCCGACATTCCCATAGCTGTCAATCGAATCGCCGATACGGATGCCCGCTGCCGGGAAGAACACCTGGTTCCCGTTAATCCGGCTGGTGAAGACTACGCCGGGGGTTCCGTCCTCCCATTGCGCCCATTCAACGGTGCAATTCGCCTGGAGCTCATCAAACTCGGCGATGGTAGGCATACGCCAGCCGCCGCCCCATTTCACATGGGCGGCATCATCTGACAGGTCAAGCCGCATCTTGCCGTCCGACTTGTTATACTTCGTGTAGTTATCGGAGTCATCGCCGAATACGTAGTGGTCGGAATTATAAGCATACATGGGATCGGTCTCTCCCCACGAGAAGTAATCCCCGAGGCCGCTTGGCTTAGAGGCACCCACGTTACAGGTCGCCCACTTGACGCTCAGACCCATATCAACCCACTCGTGACCGTTCGCTGGATCGGTTTTAGGTGCGGGTTTGGAAGATGGGGACTGCCTGGTTGATGAGGTCTGAGAAGTAGTCGATGATGAGGATTTTTTGGACGAGAGGTTTTCTGCGACCTTGGGACCGAAAGCGCCTTCTCTTGCCATCAGTGCGAACAGGTGACCGAAAAGATAGCCTGTATGGAATCCCTGATCCTGTAAATTGATAGTTTTTCCATCTATAACCATCTTTATGATGTCCTCGGTGGTGGCAGCATCATATGCATTACGGGATTCATCCTTATCATAAGAATCGGACCCAAAGGGCGTGAAACAAAGGTACAAATACCCCAGACCGGAATCCATTTCTTCCCACTCGGTGGGAGTCAAATCATCTACGCTAACCGGATATAGATAGGACTTCCCATTAGAAAAAAAGAACCGTGCCTCTACTGTCTCACCGTCATAACGCTTCATGATATCCAAGGCGTCCTGACCAATCTTTCCGCTGTAATTGAGGAAAAACAGGATGTTTCCGATGTCGGTACTCTTGTTCGGATCCGGCCTGGATATCATTTCGACGTATATCTGGGTCAGATACTCCGACATCACGTGATCGCTTTCGCCTTTATAGTACACGTCGTTGCCAGACTTTTCCTTGCTCACATGGAACTGAATGTCTTCAACGTCGGTAGCCATCTCAGGGTCGGAGAAGGCTTCGCGGTCACTGTCCATCGCAGGGGCTTCCGCGCCACTGACTCTTTGATTGTCCCCGGCGGACTTCTTGACAGTTGCCGTTGTGTACTTGCAATACTTTTCTATGCCCTCCCGGATCTTCTTTGCATCCTTCCTCGAGGCAGGCCACATGCTGACGCAGATGCTCTGGCTGTCATTGGTAAACAGGTTGATGACGCAGTCGGAGTCGTTGACGATGATATCCATGTCGACCCCGGAATTGAAGAACGAGTACATGTCCTTCTCCGGTGCGAACTCAGTCGTGCAGTTCTCCTGATTATACACCAGTTCATCGTAATCCTGGAGCTTCAGACCCAGCTCCCATGAGTTGTCACTCTTTCGGTGCTGGAGCCTCAGCCAGCCGTTCGTCATCAAAGAAACGTCTCCATCGAAATCCAGGTTGGCACCCGTGAGGTCTGAGACGAACACAACGCTTTGCTTATCGGAATCACAGCCCGACAGAAGAAGGCTCAGGAAAGTGAAAAGTAACAGTAACCGTTTCATATTAATCTGTGGTTAGGGATGACGGAATTACTAATACGCAAATATACAATTAATTCCGAAAACGCTATTGGCTAGCATCTTAATACAAGTCTCCCGTGCACCACAGGGCCTGTTTCTGTGCACGGGAGACAAAAGAATTACAAACCTAATTCCGCCAAAACATATTCCTGGCGGCCCAGGTAACGGATGACCCAGAGTACGTAGCGGATGTCTACGCACACGCACATGTTGTACCCGGGCACGGACTCATAGTTGCCGGCCAGGGACTCCTTGTTGCCGTCAAAGGCCAGGCCGATGAGTTCTCCGCGCGCATTCATCACGGGAGAGCCGGAGTTGCCGCCGGTGATGTCCAGGTCCGTGAGGAAGTTCACGGGGAAATCGGCCGGAGGGAGTACGTCCTTGAAAGCCTGGGGATAGGCGAAGTCGTGGGCCTTGGGATTGTACTTTTCCCTTAAGCCGCGGGCCGTGCTCTGCCAATGCGTGTATACGCCGTCACAGGGCTCCAGGGGCTGGATCTGTCCGTAGGTGAGGCGCATGGTGGAATTGGCGTCGGGGTACTGCGGTACGCCCAGCTGCTCCAGATAATGGTAGCGGGCCAGGATGTACTGGTGCCGCTGGCTGCGGAGATTGGGAGCCAAGGCGTCTTCTTCGCTGTTCAGGCTTACGATGCTGAGTTCCCGGATGTAGCGGTACAGGACATCGTCGGTGATGTTGCCGGAGAAGGCGGCTGCCACCTCCTGGTTGGATTTCTGACCAAACTGGGCCACGATGGAGTGGTCCCAGAGCCACTGGGCCATGGCCGCATAATCGGTCCCGAACTGCTGCAGGAGTTCGCGGTGGATGGGTGCCAGGAAAGACTCCGGCATGTTGGACAGGAATTCCTGTACGGAGAAGGCCAGGAGCTCTTTTTCCACACGGGCATCGGTCTGTTCCAGGCCCTGCAGGAAGAGTTCCCGCTGGTGCTCCACGCCATCGCGTCTGGCTCCGCCCATGCGCATGAGGCACTGGCCCAGGCGCATGCTGCGCACCAGAAGCTCGCGATAAAAGACCTTGAGGCGTTCGTAAGGGGCCACGGCACTGTAGGAGGCGTTGAGACCGTCCAGCAGCTCCCGGTTCTGGGGGCTGGCAGCTCCCAGGCCCTCTTCCCAGGCGCGGCGGCTTTCGATCACGCCAAAGCGGTGCACGCAGTCGGCCTCTCCTTCCTGGAGTTCGGCCTGGTTGCTCAGGCTGAAGAAGGCGGTGGAGTACTTCATCCGGATGGCCGGATCGGCATCCATCCATTTGCGGATAATCTCCATCTGGCGGTTCCGGAGGCGGTTTTCCACCGGGCGCTCCACGTTGATTTCCTGGTTGATCTCGGCTGCGCTGGCGTAGCGGTTGGTCTGGCCCGGATAGCCTATGACCATGGCAAAGTCTCCCTTCCGGTAGCCCTTTTGGCTAATGCGCAGGTGCCGGGTGGGATGCAGCGGCTCGCCGTTGTCGTCGTAAATGCGGTACAGGGCAAAATCGGCCTTGTGCTGCGGCCACTCCCAGTTGTCCTCGTCTCCGCCAAAGGCGGCCACCGACACGGGCGGTACGCCCACCAGGCGGATGTCTTTGTACTTGACGTACAGGCAGAGGTAGTACTTGGCCGTGGACCACATGCCGCTGAGGCTGGCTTCCATGCCGTATTCTTCCGAGTACTTCTTCTCCAGGATGGAGGAGAGGCGGCGGGAGCCGGCGGGTTTGCCCTGGGCCTCCAGGGAGGCGCGGAGGGCTTCCACCTCGTCCGTTACGTCCAGGACCTTCTTGAGGAAGTAGAAGGTTTCTCCCGGGAGGGGAATCTCCTGCGAGCGGTCCAGGGCCCAGAAACCCTCTTCCAGATAATTGTGTTCCGGGGTGGAGAGGTCGGAGACCTGGCTAAAGGCGCAGTGGTGGTTGGTGATGAGCAGGCCGTCGTCGGAAATCATGCTGCCGGTGCAGTAGAATCCCAGGGACACGATGGCGTCCGACAGGCCGCCGGCTTCCTCGTTATAGATTTCACGGGCACCCAGCTTGAGCCCCCGCGCCTTCATGTTCTTTTCCAGCGCGCGGTCCAGGCTTTGGATGAGCCACATACCCTCATCGGCCCGTGCCCCCGGGAGGAGGCACAGGGCTAACGAGAGGGTGAGAAGCCATTTCTTCATTCGTTATTTACTCGTTTCGGACGCAGCGGAGCGGGGCGGCAATGCGGTAGCTCACCTTGGAGCCGTTGCAGGTGTAATCGGCCTCGGTGGCCTTGTTGGTCATGGGCATGAAGCCGTAGAACTGGAGGTTCTTGATGCCGGAATCAGGCTCGTCCTTGGTGTTGTAGGTAACGCCGCCATAGGAAGAACCGCAGAACATGCCGGAAGAGATCTTGTCCGGATAGCCCTTGGCCCAACCCATAAAGGTACCGGCCGTCTTGGTGTTGTCCTGGATGGAGATGGCACCAAAGGCGTCCATGTTAAAGCCGTCCGCATTGAGGTCCACGATCAAGCAATCTGCCTTATTGGGATTATACGGAGATTCAATGGTTGTGAGGCCGGCCACTTTCCCAACCAGATTCTGGATATCGGCAGAGGTGGGGACGTGCCAGCCCTTGGGGCACAGGCCCTGGGCACCTTCCAGCGCCTGGGCGGCGGCCACGGTGGTCAGGTCTCCCACTTTGAGGCCCAGGGCCACTTCGGCCTGGTACAGATAGCCGCGGGCGGTGATGACCTCGATGTTCTTGGAGAACTCAGCGGCGGTGTTTTCGGAATTCACTACCACGGGATAGTACACGCCGGCGGTGACATTGGTAAGGGCGTCACCCACGGTAATGCCTTCCGGTACGTAGCGCAGGTTCTGGGTCATCCACCATTTGCCGTCCTTCATCTTGGCCACGGTGTATTTGTCTTCGTGGTAGAGGATATAGCCGTCGGAGAGCTTCTCGATGATGGTGTTGTCTCCGCCAATCTCTCCGCCGTCTTCCCAGCCCTCGATTTCACCGGAGAAGGCTACCTTGAGGTCGGCCGGGTTTACGATCATGTTGATGGTGTACTGTTTACCGGGTGCCAGGGCGGTCTCCTGCAGCACCTGGGTGAGCTCGTTGCCACCGGCGGTGATGACGCTGGCAACGAGGGCCACCGTCTGGGGCGGGAGAATGAGCACATACGTGTTGTTGGCCTGTTTCCAGGACTTGATGGCACCGGTGGCCGATTCGGGATCGACCGTGGCGGTGAAGGTGTCATCCAGCTTGACGCCCAGTTTGGCGCCGCCCAGGGAAATGGAGGCGGGCTCGCCACCGGCATTGTTGGTTACGTTGAGGACAATGCGGGTGAGCTTGTGCCGGAACGGGAGCGTGACGGCATAGGCGCTGGGAAGGACGTCTTCCTTGATGCCGGCAATGAAGTCGGAGGTGGAAGTGCCCTGGCTCTGGTCGGTCTGCACGCTGAAACTGGTGGGCACGGTGGCCGAATAGGGATAATAGGCCGATATGCGGGAGCCCTGGGCACCTTCGGCATACCACTTGAGGCTGCCGGAGAAAGCGCCGCTCTGATAAACGAGCTTTTCGTTGGTGGCGAAGGTGCCCGTGGTGCGGGAGATGCTCACACCAATGGCATCCCCTTCCTCAAAGCTGGTTTCGGTGGCCTTGGTGAACACCGGGGTGATGCGCACGTCATAGGCCGAAGTGTCCTCTTTTCCGCCGTCGGGCTGGATGGGACTGTACTTTTGGCAGGCGGCCACGGCCAGAAGGCAGGTGGCCAGAATCACAACTTTTTTCATATGCTGTTAAAATTTATATCCTATGGTTAAATGGGTGGTCTGCCGGTTGCTGCCCGGAAGAAGGACTACGCCAAAGCCGTGGAATGTGGTGCATCCGGCCTCTACATAAAGCGGCTGCTTGCGGATGGTAAAGTCGTAGCGGATGTTGAGCGTTCCGCTCAGGCAGGTAACGTCGTTGAATTCTTCTTCCAGATCCCACCAGTCCACCAGGCGGAAGGGTACGGTAACTACGCTGGCATCCACCTGCTCCAGGTCAATCACTTCGTGTCTCTCGGCCAGCTCTGTCCGGAAGGTCATCTCGGCCGTGAGGGTGAAGGGACCCAGGGGAACCTCTCCGCTCAGAGCCAGATTAAGGACGGTGGATTCGTCCAGATCCAGGTAGGGGTACATGTAGGTGCCCCGGTCCGCCTCCATGTTCACACTGGCAGCGGCGCCCACTTTCCAGCCGGAATGGCTTTCGTAGGAATAGGAAGGGCCCAACTCCATGCAGCGCTTGATATAGATGCGGTTGTTGGCATATTCCACAGGCGTGGTCACGCCGCCCGCCGAGACGCGGTCAATCACGGATTCGTAGTTGTCCATGCCGTCCCAGTTCATATCGGCCCTTAGGGTGTGAAGGCCTTTTTTACCGGTTACATTCCAAAGGGCTTTGGCGCGGAAACCCTGACCCGGGAAGCGGAACCAGGTGTAGCCTTTCTCGCCCACCTGCCCGTTGGAATGGCGGTATTCCACGTCGGCGTAGAAGGTTTCTTCCAGGGAGGTCTGCAGGGCCAGGCCCCAGATCTTCTGGTTCACGGCCAGGCGGTCCACGCCGGGATCTTTCAGGTGGATGCCGCTGCCGTCCCAGGCCTCAAAGACGCCGTAGCGTTTGCCCTTGTCCAGGAAGGCGTTGTAGGTATCGGCCGTGGCGGTGCCCAGCTGTTCGGCCTGGATAAACTCGGAGTTGTTGTCCAGGATCAGGGTGGTTCCTATGTTCCAGCGGTCTCCCTTGTACAGCAGGGACGGGGCAAAGTTCACTTCCTGCCGGTAGGTGGTATGGCGGAGGTCCTTGCGTTTGGAGTAGTTGATGCCCTGGAACTGCAGGGTAAAGCCGGGGACCCAGCGGGAGCGGGTGATCCATACCATGCCGCCCCCTACGCCATAGGTCTGGCGGGTCTTGGGACCGGGGGTAAACTCCAGGACGTCGATGGGGTAGAAATCGGGCGTGGTAAACATGGAACCCATCATCCCCTCTCCGTGCTTGACGTCAAACTGGAAGGCACCCACAAATACAATGTCTTTGTAGTGGGATTCGGCCTGGGCGTTTACGCCGGCCTGCCAGAGCTTGGAGGCGTCCGAGGGGAGTTTGAATCCTCCGGAGGTGAACGAACCGCCCACCTCTACCTGGCCTTCCATGCCTTCGTAGAACGAGAGGCCGGCTATGTTGCGTCCCTCGCGCCACACTTCCTGGGCGCTCAGGGGCAGGGCGCAAAGAACGGCGCCCACGGTAAGCAGGAGTTTCCTACTTATGGAGAGACTGTTCTTCGCGTTCATAGAAATCCAAAGTTGAATTGTTAGTGTCCATCAGCACCTCAAACCCCATTTCCTGCGTGGCCTGGGCGTTCGTAAGACGCATCAGGGTACGGCCCTTGAAGGTTTCGCTCAGGGAAACGGATCCGGCGTCTATCTTGGAATGCAGGCGCTTGCGGTTGTTGGAGGAGCTGCCGTTGAAAACCTCCACGCCGTCAATGATCCAGTCCAGCGGGATGGTGACCACGCGGTCGATGGCGCTGCCGGGTACCTGGACCAGGTGATCGGGCTGGGCCACAAAGTCGTGGATGTCGGTTCCGTCTTCCGGTCGGAAGAGGATCAGGGTGGGGGAATTGATGGAGAGGGTATAGGCGTTGGCCTGGCCGGTCTTGATGACCACTTCCAGGTAATGGTCTTCCGTAATCTTGTCCCCGGGAGCCGGATGGTAAGTGGGGTTGGGGAAATACACGGGATTGTAGCACACAAAGTATCCGGGCTGGTTCAGGTTCACCGACAGGGGATACTGGGCGGCGTGGTCGATGGCGCCCCGCAGGCAGATCACGGCGTCGGCTCCGGGTTCCAGCGGGAAGGAGGTGCCGGTTCCGCCGATTCTCCAGATGGCCTGGATCACCGGGGCAAAGTCCGGCAGGTTGCCCAGGGCGTCGATCCAGGGGTTGGCGGTGTTGCTGTTATAGGGCGAGAGCGTGCCCAGGCAAAGGCCGTCCAGGTAGGCGGTATTGGAGTCGTTGTTGTGTACAATGACGTATTGGTCGCTCTGGTAGGTTCCTTCCTCGGGCAGTTTGGGACAGCCGCCGCAATAGAGTTCCTTGATCACCATTTTCCCGGCAATGGAATGGAACAGGTTTACGTCTACCGTCACGTCCTCGCCGGATACCACCACCTTGTCCAACCGGCCGTTGAAGAGGTGATTGCCGTTGCGACCCTGAATGGAGATGCTGTACAGGCCGTTGGCTACGTTGAAGGAAACCTTGTTGTCCGTTCCCAGGGCCGCGGTGTAGGCCGAGCTGTTGGAAAGGCCCGTTATGGTAACGCCGGCCCCGGCATGGAGCTCATAGCCCTCGGGGAATACGGCGCGGATGGTTATGAGGTGTACGTCGCCTTCGTACGGGGTGCCCAGGTTCATGCATCCTGTCAGGAGCACGGTCAGGGCGGCTAACAGGCTTAAAACTTTATTCTGCATGTGATTCCGTAATAAAAGTTAGGGGTAAAGATGGCACTTACGCCCGTAGCGCGGCTGGTAACAAACTTCCGGGCATTGGTGAAGTTGTTGGCAAAGAACGACACGGAGGCGTGGTCCCCGATTTCCTTGGTCACGCTGAAGTTGGCGCTGAAATAGGGATCGTAGCCGTCCGGGGCAAAGGTATAGATATTCACGGAGCGCAGCACCAGGCGCGACAGTTCCGGATTCTGGGCCGATTCCTCCGTCCAGGGATGCACGTTGCCGTCCAGGTCCATATAGGCCGAAGGATAGATGGCGGTATAGGAATTTCCGTCGTAGATGCTTCCTTCCTGGGGCACGTTGGAAGCCTCGCCCACGCGGAAGGCGCGGTCCGAGGTGTAGCGGGAGTTGCGCAGCAGGGCTGCCTCCAGCCGTACCGTAATAATCATGCGTGCGCGCGGGAAATGCGTGATGGAGGTGAGGTTGGCGTCCAGGTTGTCCGTGATGCGGCCGTTATACACGTTGGTGCCGCCGGGATAGATGCCCACATACTGGTAGGAGCGGTTGGGCAGGGAGGTGTGCGACCAGCCCACCTGGTAGTAATAGGCGGGGATGTCCGAGTGATACTGGGTGTGGTTCCAGGCGGCATCCAGGCGCAACTGCGTGAACAGCGGCTTGATCTGCGGGAAGTCCACCGTGAGCTCCACGCCGTAGCGGTGCACATCGGCCCCGTTATCCTGCCGGCGCGAAGCGGCGAAACTGCGGTCCGTGACCTTGTGCTCTCCGGGGACATAGTAGCCGTCCACATCCTGGAAATAGATGTCTCCGGTCTGGTTGTCCAGCACCACGTTGGGGTTCTCCGGCATGGTATAACCGGAGGGAAGGCCCACCACGTTGTAAGAGAACGGCTCATATACGGTTCCCAGCTGATAGGGATCCTTGGTCAGGTTGGAAAAGGCCACCAGCGACAGCTTGAAGCCCTTTATGGAGACATCGGCCCCAATCTCCGAGTTGATGTTGCGCTGCCAGCGGAGGTCCGGGTTGTAGACCGTCCGGTAGGGCATGGTGTAATAGACATAGGAGGCGGAATCTCCGTGCGAGAAGCCCAGAGTCTGGATATCCCGGTACTCCTGGCGGGGGTACAGGATGTAGAAGGAGGGCAGCTTGCCGGCAATGCCCCAGCCGCCGCGCAGGGAAACCACCTCGCTCAGCTTCCAGCGGGCGTTCAGGCGCGGCGAGAAGATGCGGAGGTTCTTGTACTGCGTTCCCTGGATGAACACGTCCTCCACGCGGAGGCCGGCCATCAGGTCCAGGCTGGTGCGGCCCACCGGAATGGTGACGTTGTCTTCCAGATAACCGGCCAGCGTATGCATGTAGGGATAGTCGGTATAAGGTCTGGGCCGATAACCGGACGGTGCCAGGTCAGGGTCTTCATACCATTCTCCCCGGCCCACGTTGCCATCGGCCTTCCATTGCAGGCCGGCCTTGAGGATGTTCTTCACAGGGCCCCAGTAGTGCAGCCAGTCGTATTTGAAGGAGAGGGCATAGTCCAGTTCGCGGGAGTCGTCAATGAGGTCCGAGTAGAACGTGAAGGGAAGGGCCTGGGCCATCCAGTAACCCTTGGCCTCCGCGTGCACGGCAGGCTGGGCCGATCCGTAGGAATTGTATTTATGGTAATGGGTGCGCTGGTCGTGGTAGTAGATACTGCCTTTGAGCTCCAGGTTGGTAACCCAGCTGCGGTTGAGGAGCCACACCAGCTTGAAGTGCGGGGTCAGGAGGTTGTCCCGCTCCTTGGTGAATTCGTTGGAGAAGGCGTCGGGGTCCGAGGAGGAGTTCATGCCGCCGATGTTGCCGTTGATGCCGGCTTCCAGCCGCAGCTGACGGCCGAAGGTGCGGGTGTAATCCAGGGTGAAGCCCCGGCGGGTGTAGGAGGTGTAGGGGGAGGTGAGCTTGCTGGTGGCGCGGGCCCATTCGGCCCCTACGTTCATGACGCCTTTCCCCAGCTCGAAGCCCTTGGAGACAGATACCTCGTAGGTGCGGGGGTTGGCCGACAGGACAATGTTGAGCGGCGAACGGCCCTTCTTGGTGTTGACCTTTACCAGGCCGCTGCCCAGGTCTCCGTATTCGGCCGACGGGACGCCGGTGATGACTTCCACGGACTCGATGTTCTCTACCGAAAGGCTGCGGGTGCCAATGCCGGCCATGCTGCCAAAGCTGGCGTTGTCTCCCATTCTTACGCCGTTGATTTCCACGGCCGTGGCAAAGGCGGCGTTGCCCACGGCGGAGCCGCCGGAGCGCAGGGAGAAGGCATTGTCGGTGGTCAGGTCCGGGTTCAGGGTCTTTCCGCCAGGCAGCAGGGCCGCGATGCCGCCCATGCTGTTCATCTGGAGGTGGTCCAGGGCCGTCCGGCCAATGGTCTGGGTGGTGTTGAGGTTGTCCTTGGCGGTTTCGGCGGTGACCACCACCTCCTGCAGGGCCAGGGAATTCAGGGACAGCTCAAGGGTGAGACCCTCTATATTATTATGGATGTCCAGGCTTTTGCGATAGGTCACATAGCCCAGGCAGGAGACCTCTAGTTGGTATCGGCCCGGCTGTACACCGCTCAGGGTGAACGAACCGTCCTCTCCGGTGACGGCCCAGAGGTAGTTCTCGTCCAGGCGGACCACGGCGCCAATCACGGGGTCTTTACTGCCGGCTTCCACCACCGTACCCGTCACCCGGACCGGAGCGGCCAGGGCGGGAAGGGCCAGGAAGACCAGAAGAAGAAGTGATGCTAGTTTTTTCATAGGTGATTCGGGCTGCAAAGATACGGGTTTCCGCGCCTTTGGGAAATACCTACATGTTGGTATTCTGCTCCGGAGTACAAAGTTAGGAAATCTCCCGAAGTTGTTGATAAAACTGTTGAAAATTTTTTGAAAATCAGGATTTTAGTCGTATCTTTGCGGTCCGCAATTGTGCCCACGTGGCCTCCAATGCGTGTTAAAACATTAAGTAACAATTAATTAACAAACACCAATGCCTGGTTTAATTGGAAAGAAAGTCGGAATGATTTCCGTCTTCGGTGCCGACGGGAAGAATATCCCGTGCACTGTCGTTGAGGCTGGTCCGTGTGTTGTCACGCAGGTTCGCACTGTAGAAACCGACGGTTACTCCGCCGTGCAGCTTGCCTATGACGAAAAGAAAGAGAAGCGCACCAGCAAGGCTCTGAAGGGCCATTTCGAAAAGGCTGGAACTACTCCCAAGAAGAAACTCGTAGAATTCGAGGCAGACTTCGCCGGAGAGCTCAAGCTCGGAGACACCATCACCGTGGCCGATGTCTTCACTGAGGATGTCAAATTCGTTGATGTGGTCGGTACTTCTAAAGGTAAAGGTTTCCAGGGCGTCGTGAAGCGTCACGGATTCGCCGGTGTAGGTGGTCAGACCCACGGTCAGCACAACCGCCTTCGTCACCCCGGTTCCATGGGCGCTAGCTCTTGGCCTAGCCGCGTATTCCCCGGAATGCGTATGGCCGGTCACATGGGCAACGAACGTGTGAAGGTATTCAACCTGGAAGTTCTTAAGGTGATTCCTGAGAACAATCTGCTCGTTATCAAGGGTTCCGTCCCCGGAGCCAAAGGTTCTTACATTATTCTGGAGGCTTAAGCTATGGAACTTTCTGTATATAAGATTGACGGAACTGAATCCGGAAAGAAGGTAGTCCTGGACGAGAAGGTGTTCGGCGTACAGCCCAACGACCACGTCATCTATCTGGACGTCCTCAATTATCTCGCCGCCCAGCGTCAGGGCACTGCCAAGACCAAGGATCGCAGCGAGGTTGCCTATTCCACCAAGAAACTCGGTCGCCAGAAGGGCGGCGGCGGTGCCCGTCACGGTTCCCTGAAGGCCGGTATCTTCGTAGGTGGTGGTAATGTGTTCGGCCCCAAGCCGCGCGACTACAGCTTCAAGCTCAACAAGAAGGTCAAGCAGCTGGCCCGCCTGAGCGCCCTCTCTTACAAGGCAGCCGAAGGCAAGATCGTGCTCGTAGAGCCCTTCGCCATGGACGCCCCCAAGACCAAGGAGTTCAAGAACATCCTCTCCAACATCAAGGCCGGAGACCGCAAGGTTCTCTTCGTCCTCCCGGAGAACTCCAACAATATTTTCCTGTCATCCCGTAACCTGCCCGAGGTGCAGGTGATCACCGTTGACGAGATCAATACCTACGCTATCATGAATGCCCATTCTCTGGTGCTTGTGGACGGCGTGCAGGACATCCTCGCAGCAAGAGTAAAGTAAAGGAGAAAGAAAAATGGGTATTTTAATTAAGCCAATCGTAACCGAGAAAATGACGGCTGAGGGCGAAAAGCTCAACCGTTACGGTTTCATCGTGGACCGCAAGGCCAATAAGCTTCAGATCAAGGCCGCCGTGGAGCAGATGTACGGCGTTTCCGTCGCAGACGTGAACACCCTCAACTACCATGGCAAGCGCAAACAGCGCTACACCAAGGCCGGCCTTCTGCGCGGTCGTATGAATCACTTCAAGAAGGCCTATGTGACCCTCGCAGGTGAAGACAAGATTAACTTCTACGATAATATCTAATAAAAGGAGATTGAATTATGGCTATTAAAAAGTACAAGCCGGTAACTCCCGGTCAGCGCAACAAAGCTATCAGCTCCTTTGAGGAAATTACCGCAAAGAAGCCCTACAAACCGCTTCTGGAACCCCTGAAAAGCTCGGGTGGTCGTAACAACACCGGTCAGATGACCGTTCGTTATCGTGGAGGCGGACACAAGAGAATGTACCGCCTTGTGGACTTTGTCCGCAACCGCGACGAGTTCAAGGCCACCGTGCTCACCATCGAGTACGATCCCAACCGCAGCGCCCGTATCGCCCTCATCGAGTACGAAGACGGCAAGAAGAGCTACATCATCGCCCCCAACGGCCTCCAGGTAGGTCAGGTGGTGGAGAGTGGTGCTACCGCTTCCCCGGATCTGGGTAACTGCCTCCCTCTCGCCAACATTCCCGTTGGTACCCTCGTACACGCTATCGAGCTCCGTCCCGGTCAGGGCGCCGCTATGGCCCGCTCCGCCGGCACTTACGCCCAGCTCGCCGCCCGCGAAGGCAACTACGCCATCCTTCGTCTCCCTTCCGGTGAGACCCGCATGGTTCCCGTGGCCTGCCGCGCTACTGTAGGTACCGTTTCCAACCCGGACCATAATCTGGAATCCGACGGTAAGGCCGGACGTACCCGTCATCAGGGCAAGCGTCCTCACAACCGTGGTGTTGTGATGAACCCCCACGATCACCCGATGGGTGGTGGTGAAGGCCGCGCCTCCGGTGGACACCCTCGTTCCCGTAAGGGTCTGCCTGCAAAGGGCTACAAGACCCGCAACCCGAAGGCCGTGTCCAACAAGTTCATCATTGAAAGACGTAAGAAATAACGGAATAAACTAACAGATTATGAGTCGTTCACTTAAAAAAGGACCGTACATCCAGGAAGCCCTGGAGAACAGAATTCTTGCTATGAATGACGGTAGCAAGAAGAAAGAGGTTGTCAAGACTTGGTCCCGTGCCAGCATGATTTCCCCTGACTTTGTCGGCCACACCATCGCAGTCCACAACGGCAATAAGTTTATTCCGGTGTACGTAACGGAGAACATGGTCGGTCACAAGCTGGGCGAATTTGCTCCCACCCGCACTTTCCGCGGCCACGCAGGCAACAATAAGAAATAATGTTTAAAGGATTGACATTATGGGAAAGAGAAAAAGACTGATGGCCGAGCGCCTGAAAGAGACCAAGAAGCAGACCGCTATCGCTAAACTTAACGATGTTCCTACCTCCCCGCAGAAGATGCGTCTGGTAGCAGATACTGTCCGTGGCGTTGAAGTTAACCACGCCCTGGATCTCCTGCACTATTCCAAGCGTGACGCTTCCGCTTACCTGGAGAAACTTCTCAAGAGCGCTATCGCCAACTGGGAAGCCAAGAACCCGGAGCAGACCAGCCAGCTGGAAGCAGGCAACGTGATTGTCAAAACCATCATGGTAGACGAAGGACGCACCCTCAAGCGCATCCGTCCCTGCCCGCAGGGCCGCGCCGGTCGCATCCGCAAGCGTTCCAATCACGTTACCATTATCCTGGACACCAAAAAAGCAGTGGAGGAATAAACTATGGGTCAGAAAACTAATCCTATCAGCAACCGTATCGGTATCACCCGTGGTTGGGACTCCAACTGGGTAGGCGGCAACTACGCCGAAAAGATCGCCGAAGACTACGAGATCCGCAAATACCTGGGCAGCCGTCTGGCCAAGGCCAGCCTCTCCCGCATCATCATTGAGCGTACCCTGAAGCTCATCACCGTCACCATCCACGCCGCCCGTCCGGGTGTGATCATCGGAAAGGGTGGTCAGGAAGTTGACAAGCTCAAGGAAGAACTCAAGAAGGTGACCAAGAAGGATGTTCAGATCAACATCTTCGAGGTAAAGCGCCCCGAGGTTGACGCCACCATCGTGGCCGATTCCATCGCCCGCCAGATCGAAGGCCGCGTGAGCTATCGCCGCGCCATCAAGATGGCCATCGCCACCGCCATGCGCGTAGGTGCCGAGGGCATCAAGGTCCAGATCAGCGGCCGTGTAGGCGGCGCCGAAATCGCCCGCTCCGAGATGTTCAAGGAAGGCCGCACTCCGCTGCACACCTTCCGTGCCGATATCGACTACGCGCTTGCAGTAGCTCACACCCAGATGGGTACCATGGGTATCAAGGTGTGGATCTGCAACGGCGAAAAGTACGGCAAGCAGGATCTCTCCCCCAACGCTGGTTTCGCAGCCAACGCTGCCGCTCCCGGCACCGGTCGTCGTGAAGGCGGTCGTAGTGAGCGCGGTGGTCGTGGTGGCCGCGGTGGCCGTCGCGAGGGTAGCCGCGAAGGCGGTCGCGGAGAGCGTCGCTAAGCTTACACTGAGATTTTTGAAAAAGCGGTCACAAAATGGCCGCTTTTTCTTATATTTGCATCCTGAAAATCAAGAACTAACAAAAATGAAA
>CAMVJR010000002.1 GCA_947167855.1 uncultured Bacteroidales bacterium | reverse complement strand
TATTTACTTGGAAACGGGTGTTACCGGTGGCGAAGAAGTCCACAATCTGACGGGCGGCAGCCAGGCCGGCGTTTACGTTGGCTTCGGCCGTCTGGGCACCCATCTTCTTGGGCGTGGCAAATACGCGGGGGCCGAAGGCTTCCTGCAGGGCGGCGTAGTTGTCCGGCATCACATCGGCCACATATTTGAGGTCCGGGCGGTCCAGAAGGGCCTTGAACAGGCCTTCCTCGTCAATGACCTCCTTGCGGGCGGTGTTTACCAGCGTAGCGCCCTTGGGCATCTTGGTGATAAGATCATAGCCGATGCTCTTAATGGTAGCCGGCAGGGCCGGGATGTGGATGGAGAGATAGTCGGCCGATGCGTAGAGCTCTTCCACGGAGTGCACGGGGGCGGCGCCGCCGGCAATGATCTGATCGTCCGTGAGGAAGGGATCCAGGGCGTGGATGGTCATGCCCAGAGCCTTGGCCTTCTGGCCCACCAGGCGGCCCACGTTACCGTAGGCCTGAACGCCCAGGCGCTTGCCCTGGAGTTCGGAACCGGTGGCGGGGGTGAACTGGGTACGGGCCATGAAGATCATGAGGCCCAGGGCCAGTTCGGCCACGGCGTTGGAGTTCTGGCCGGGGGTGTTCATGACCACGATGCCACGCTTGGTGGCGGCATCCAGGTCCACGTTGTCGAAGCCGGCGCCGGCACGCACCACAATCTTGAGCTTGGGGGCGGCAGCCATCACTTCCTCGGTCACTTTGTCCGAGCGGATGATCATGGCCTCTACATCGGCCACGGCCTTTACCAGGTCTTCCTGGGCTTCGTATTTTTCCAGCTTCACTACTTGGTGACCCCCTTCGGTGAGGATGGACACAATGCCTTCGACGGCCTTGGCGGCGAAGGGCTTCTGGGTGGCGAGCAGTACTTTCATTATTTCTTCAGTTTTTCAAATTCTTGCATGCAGTCTACCAGAGCCTGGACATCCTCTACGGTGCAGGCGTTGTACAGGGAGGCGCGGAAACCGCCTACGCTGCGGTGGCCCTTGATTCCCACCATGCCGCGTTCCTTGGCAAATGCGAAGAATTCGTCCTGGAGTTCTTCCTTGCCGGGAGCCATCACGAAGCACACGTTCATGAGGGAACGGTCTTCCTTGGCGGCAGTGCCCACAAAAAGGGAGTTGCGGTCAATTTCTCCGTAGAGCAAATCGGCCTTTTTCTGGTTGATTTTCTGGATGGCCTCTACGCCGCCCACGCTCTTGATCCACTTGAGGGTTTCGTTCATCACGAAGATGTTGAACACCGGGGGAGTGTTGAACATGGAGAGCTTATCGATGTGGGTGCGGTAGTCCAGCATGGTGGGGAGGTGACGGGTTACCTTGCCCAGGGAATCTTTCTTGATGATGGCGAAGATGACGCCGGCCGGGCCCACATTCTTCTGGGCGCCGCCGTAAATGAGGTCATACTTGCTTACATCTACAGGGCGGGACATGATGTCGGAGGACATATCGGCAATGAGGGGGCAGGGGCAGTCCATGTCCGTCTTGATTTCCGTACCGTAGATGGTATTGTTGGTGGTGATGTGGAGATAATCCAGATCTGCGGGGATTTCGAATCCCTTGGGGATATAGCTGTAGTTCTTGTCCTTGGAGCAGGCAATGGCATAAGCCTCGCCAATACCCTGGGCCTCTACCAGGGCCTTGTGAGCCCACACGCCGGTGTCCAGATAAGCGGCCTTCTTCTCCAGATAGTTCATGGCCACATACAGGAACTGCAGGGAGGCACCGCCGCCCAGGAATACTACCTCATGTGTGTCGGGAATATGCAGGAGTTCTCTCCACAGGGCGCGGCACTCATCCATCACGGCGTCCCACTCCTTGGTACGGTGGGAGATGGAAAGGACGGAGATGCCGGTGCCGCTGAAGTCCTTCAGGGCAGCAATGGCGTTGTCAATGGCCACCTGGGGCAGAAGGCAGGGGCCGGCGTTAAAGACGTGAACTTTTTTAGACATGGTTATAAATAGTTAAATTTTGTTACTAGTTAAGTCCCGAAAGTTAATAATTATTATTGATAAAACCTATATTTCTTCCAATTTTGCAATATTGCTCATTCTTTCCATGAAATCTTCAACTGCGGCCAGCCGCACGCGGGTTTCCAGACTGCACTGCTCGGCAAAGTTCTGGGCCGTCTGCGGCAGGTCCATATCCTTGAGCACCTTCATCACGGCATTCATGGAAAGGTAGTCAAACGTGACGCGGAAGTGCTTTCCGGCAATCTTTTCAATGATACAGGCCGATGCCAGGGCATCTGCCGTAGAAGTCTTGTATGCCCGGATGAGCCCCGGGATGCCCAGCTTGATGCCGCCAAAGTAGCGCACCACCACCACCAGGATGTCGCTCAGGCCGATGGAATCGATCTGCCCCAGGATGGGGCGCCCTGCGCTGCCGGAGGGTTCTCCGTCGTCGGAGGCTCTCCAGACGTCTCCTTTGTAGCCCAGTCGGTAGGCGTAGCAGTGGTGACGGGCATCGTGGTACTCCTTGCGGAGGCCGGCTACGATGGTCTTCACCTCCTCCTCCGTTTCTACCGGATAGGCCAGGGCAATGAAGCGGGAACCGTTGTCTTTGAAAAGGCCTTCGGAGGGGGCTTCGATGCTCTTGTATTGGTCTTGCAATTCCATCAGTACGAAAGTAGTGTTTTTTAAGATAATTTGCAACGGAACCGGAAAAAAGCAGTATCTTTGACTTATGGTATTCAAGTTAAGAGTCACCCTTTCCGGTATCAAGGGTTTTTACAGAGTCTATCACGTGAACGGCGCCACCACGCTGTACACCCTTCATAAACAAATCAGAGCAGACCTGGAGTTCCCCCAGGATCAGCTCATCATGTTCAAAGGCCTGGATATAGAAGGCGCCGTCGTGGGCCGATGGGGTCTCTTTGACCTGGGAGCCGGCACCGTGGACCAGATTTCCCTGGAAAAGGCCGTCAAGGCCGGAACGGACAGCTTCGTCTATTTCTACGACGTTACCAACAAAAAGAGCGTCAACATCCTCGTGGAAGGAGAGGCCGAAGGCGTAAAAGTCCTGCCGGACTTCCCCGTCCTGGCAGAGACCAAGGGTCCCAACCCCATCGAATTCGAAAACGGCTACGTAGCCTTTGAAGACCTGCCTGAAACCCAGCGCCATCTTCCTGGAGAAGGAGATGATGATGATGATGATGACTTCGACGACGAAGACCTGGGAGAAGAGGAGGAAGAAGAGGAAGACGAAGACGGCAAAGAAATCTACGACGAAGGCGAAGAATAGCCTATGCCCCGGCGCCTTGAGATCATACTGGGTCCCACCGCTGTTGGAAAAACCGGCTATGCCATCAAGCGTGCGCTGGAGGTAGGCTCTCCCGTCATCTCCTGCGATTCCCGCCAGATTTACAAAGAACTCAGAATTGGCACGGCAGTACCCTCCCGTCGGGAACTGGCTGCCGTGAAGCATTATTTCATAAGAACCGTTCCCATTACCCGCAACTACACCGCCGGTATCTATGAGGCCGAGGCCTTGAACCTGGTAAACCAGCTTTTCGACCAAGGCCACGAGACCCTGGTGATGTGCGGCGGTTCCATGCTGTATATAGATGCCTTCTGCTACGGTCTGGACGATTTTCCGGAGGTGCCGCTGCAGTTAAGGGAGCACCTGATGGAATGCCTCAGGGACGAAGGTGTGGAGGTTCTGGCCAATGAGCTCAAGGAGATGGACCCCGTGTCTTACGAAGAGCTGGACCTTTCCAACGGCCAGCGCGTCATCCGCGCCCTGGAGGTGAGCATGTACACCGGCAAGCCCTTCTCTTCCTTCAAGACCCGCCGCTTCAAGGAGCGGGACTTTGAAATTGTGAAAATCGGCCTGGAACGGCCCCGTGAGGAGCTTTACGAGCGCATCAACGCCCGTGTGCTCAAGATGATGGACCAGGGCCTGGAGGCCGAAGCCCGCAAAATGCTCCCGTACCGGGACCTTCCCGCCCTTCAGACCGTGGGCTACCGGGAAATGTTCGAGTACTTTGACGGCAAATACGACCTGGATAAAACCATCGCCCACATCCAGGCCAACACCCGCCACTACGCCAAGCGCCAGCTCACCTGGTGGAGGAGGGATAAAGAAATCCGCTGGATTTCTCCAGCGGACCTCTAAGCAGTATCAATATTTATCAGAACTTAAAGACGATACCCAGGTTTACCAGGGGTGCGTTAAAGCCGGGGTTGAACTCGAATTGGGCGGCCAGGTGGTCGGTGAAGCTGTAGCGGACGCCGTTGATGAAGGCAAAGCAGAACATGCCGCTTTTGTTGGGGTGCGAGTCGTACTCGCTCTTGCTGATGAACAGGCCGCCGCCCACCATGACGCCTACATGGACTTCCAGTTTCTCAAGGATGTTGATTCCGTACGTGACACGGGGAGCAAAATAGATCCTGCTTTCTTTGAAGGTGTCCTGGTCGTCCCAGCCGTCTCCGAAATCAGAGAACTCCGTGTACCGTATGGTGTTTTTGTGATAGGAATAGCCGGCGGTGAGACCTCCTGCCAGATGGCCGATCCAGAGTTTGTCCGTAATGACGTACTCCCCGAAGACATTGCCGCCGACAGCCGCGCCGAAGCCTCCGGCATTGATTTGACCGAAAGTGAAATGGGCTCCCACGCGGATGGTACCTGCGGGATCGGGCTTTTCTCCAAAGGCGTGCGCCTTGGGAGCGGCCAGCAGCAGGGCCGATGCCAGTGTTAATGCGGTTAGAATTCTTTTCATGGCAGTAGTGTTAAAAAAAAGTAACTGGTCCAAATGTACGATAAAATCGGACTGGGACCAGTTACAATTCTTATAAAACTACCTGCGCGGAACTGTCAATTCCTTAAAAGTTGCGCACGGAGGGGGAACGTCTAGCCTATCTGAGCGCCGTTGGTCACGACCTCCTGGGGCGTGATGAAGCGCATCTTGCCGTCTCCCTGCTTGGCCATGAGGATCATGCCCTTGGACTCGATGCCGCGGATCACGCGCGGAGCGAGGTTCGCGAGGATGCAGATCTGCTTGCCCAGCATGTCTTCCGGGCTGTAGTATTCGGCAATACCGGAAACGATGGTGCGCTGGTCAATGCCCGTGTCGATGGTAAGCTTGAGGAGCTTGTCCGTCTTGGGAACGCGCTCGGCGGCCAGCACGGTGGCGGTGCGGATGTCCATGGCGCCAAACTGCTCGAAGGTGACTTCGGCCTTCTGGGGCTCCACTTTCTTGGCGGCTTCCTCAGCGGCCTTGGCGGCCTCGGCAGCCTCCCTTTCGGCCTTGATGGCCTGGAGGCGGGCAATCTGGGCGTCTACCTCGGCGTCTTCAATCTTGCGGAACAGCAGCACGGCTTCTCCCAGCTGATGGCCGGCGGGAAGGAGTTCGGCCTGGCCCAACATGTTCCAATTCAGAACCAGTTCCCCGGTCGGGGCCGGGGCAGAGGCGGCACGGGTGTGCACGGCCTTGCCTTCATCGGCCTTGTAGAAGTTCACGGTGGGGGTGCCTTCTCCGGCGCGGTGGTCGGTTCCGGCGTTGATGCCTACGCGAAGGATGTCGCGGAGCTTCTGGGCGCTGAAGGGCGTGAAGGGCTCGAAGGCGATGGCCAGGTCGGCACAGATCTGCAGGCAGGTGTACAGGATGCTGGCGGTGCGGTCCAGGTCTTCCTTGGCCACCTTCCAGGGCTCCATGTCTGAGATGTACTTGTTGCCGATACGGGCCATGTTCATGGCTTCCTTGAGGGCCTCGCGGAAGTGGTAGGTTTCGATGTATTTCTCCAGGGCTTCCTTGCAGGGTTTGAGGGACTCCAGGGTTTCCCTATCGATGGCTTCCGGCTTCTTGTTCTCCGGAACGGCGCCGCCAAAGTACTTGTGCGTAAGCACCACGGCACGGTTGACGAAGTTGCCAAAGACGGCCAGCAGCTCGCTGTTGTTGCGGCTCTGGAAGTCTTTCCAGGTAAAGTCGTTGTCCTTGGTCTCGGGGGCGTTGGCGGTGAGTACGTAACGCAGAACGTCCTCGCAGCCGGGGAACTGCTCCTCGTATTCGTGTACCCACACGGCCCAGTTGCGGGATGTGGAAATCTTGTCTCCTTCCAGGTTGAGGAACTCGTTGGAGGGCACGTTGTCCGGGAGGATGTAGGTGCCTTCGGCCTTGAGCATGGACGGGAACACAATGCAGTGGAACACGATGTTATCCTTGCCAATAAAATGCACCAGCTTGGTCTCGGGGTCCTTCCACCATTTCTCCCAGCTCTGGGGCAGCAGCTCCTGGGTGTTGGAGATGTAGCCGATGGGAGCGTCAAACCAGACGTATAGCACCTTGCCCTCTGCGCCATCTACGGGCACGGGCACACCCCAGTCCAGGTCACGGGTAACGGCACGGGGCTGCAGGCCGCTGTCCAGCCAGCTCTTGCACTGGCCGTACACATTGGTCTTCCATTCCTTGTGCTGTTCCAGGATCCAGTCACGGAGCCAGGGCTCGTACTGGTTCAGGGGCAGGTACCAGTGTTTGGTCTTTTTCTTCACGGGCGTGGAGCCGGAGAGCTTGGACTTAGGGTCTATGAGCTCCTCGGGGCTCAGGGTGCTGCCGCACTTCTCGCACTGGTCTCCGTAGGCGTGGGGGTTGCCGCACTTGGGGCAAGTTCCCTCAATGAGGCGGTCCGTGAGGAACATCTTGGCTTCCTCGTCGTAGAGCTGTTCGCTCTCCTGGGTAATGAAGTTGTCCTGGTCGTAGAGCTTGCGGAAGAACTTGGATGCGTTCTTCTCGTGCACGGCCGATGACGTGCGGGAATAGATGTCAAAGTTGATTCCCAGGCCGGTGAAGGCGTCTTTCATCACCTTATGGTAACGGTCTACAATGTCCTGCGGGGTTACTCCCTCTTTCCGTGCCTTGATGGTAATGGGCACGCCGTGCTCGTCGGAGCCGCAGACAAAGACTACATCCTCTCCCCGCATGCGGAGGTAGCGGACATAGATGTCTCCGGGAATGTATGCACCGGCCAGGTGGCCGATATGGACGGGACCGTTGGCGTAAGGAAGCGCGCAGGTCACAAGGGTTCTCTTGTAGCTCATTTCTTCAGTCTTCCAAGTTTGATATTGATGGTCTTTTTTAATTCGTTGAGGCGGGTGAGGCGCGTCATCAACTGAACGGCCTCTTCCGTGCTGACCCCGACTTTCAGTTTCCGGGAAATATCGGCCTGTTGGGCCTGGATTCTTTTGTCGTGGTACGCCAGGATGGCTTTGGGGACATAGGTCACCAGCCAGGAATCCGTGGTGGTAAGGGCGTCCGTAAAGTTATGGACGGTGAGTTCGTATTTCTCCGACGACAGGTCTGCGGCCACGTCTGCCACCGTGCGGTCTTCTCCGTTGAGGAGGGCCATGACAATGGCATCCTGCTCCAGGCCCTGGTCGTACAGGCCGAAGTAGGCGTTGTACGTGGCCTCGTAGGCCTTGTTGCCAAAGTGGATGTTGTCGGACGCAAGGGCGGCGTCTATGAAGTCTGCCACGGTTTGGGAGCCTTCCGGGTTGTAGAACTCAGAATCGGTTTCAAACTGCAGGGGCGTGCGGCCATAGCGGAGGATAAAGCCCAGCAGCTCCCGCTCGGAAGGCCTCAGGATGCTTTCTTCCGTCTGGATGGCACGGGTGACAGGCTCCTGCTCCCGGGGGGCGGCAGCCACAGGGGCTTCTTCCCTTCTTTCCGGATCCCTCCGGCCCCGGGGCTCTTCCTGGCGCATTCTCTCCCGGGTCTTCCGGACGCGGTCCTGGATGATATCACTTTCTATTTCAAAGCGGCGGGCTACGGTGTCCACGTAGACCTGGCGCTTGATGGCGTCGGGGATATCGGCCACCGTATCGGCAATCTCGTTGATGAGGTTGGCCTTCTTGAGGGGGTCGTCTCCGGCTTCTCCCAGAAGGAGGTTGGTCTTGAAGGCGATGCCGTCCTGTTCGTTTTCCCGGATATAGTCCTGGATCTCTTCCAGAGTGTGTTTCTGGGAGAAGGAGTCTGGATCGTCCCCGTCCGGCAGGAAAACCACGCGGGGGTTCATGCCTTCCTTGAGAATCATGCCGATGGCTCGGATGGCGGCGTGCAGGCCGGCGGCGTCTCCGTCGTACATGATGGTGACGTTCTCCGTGAACTTCTTGATGATGCGGATCTGCTCCTCCGTGAGGGAAGTGCCGCTGGAAGCCACGCAGTTGAGGATGCCCGCCTGGTGCATGGACAGCACGTCCAGGTAGCCTTCCATGAGGTAGCAGCGGTCCTGTTTGGCCATCTCGTTCTTGGCGAACCAGATGCCGTACAAGGAACGGGACTTGACGTAAATCTCGCTTTCCTTGGAGTTGACGTATTTGGCAATCTTGTCGCTCTTCTCCTTGAGGAGAGTGCGGCCGCCAAAGGCGATCACGCGTCCGCTCACCGAGTGGATGGGGAAGATGACGCGGTCGTAGAAGCGGTCGTGGAGGGAGCCGTCTTCCCACTGGCTGCAAAGGCCGGTTTCCAGGAGGTATTCGTCTTTGTAGCCGGCTTCCTTGGCGGCCTTGGTAAAGGCCTCCTTGGACTTGGGAGCCCAGCCCAGGCCGTATTTCTCGATGGTCTCCGGCAGCAGGCCGCGCGTGCGGAAGTACTGGTAGCCGATGGCTTTTCCTTCCGGCTCCTTCAGCTGCTCCTTGAAGAAGTTGAAGGCAAACTCCGAGGCCGCCATCAGGCTTTCGCTGCGCTGGCGGGCGGCTATCTGTTCGGCCGTTTCTTCCTCTTCCTTGACTTCGATGTTGTATTTCTTGGCCAGGTAGCGCAGGGCTTCCGGATACGTCATGTGTTCGTAATCCATGACAAAGCCCACGGCACTGCCGGACTTGCCGCAGCCAAAGCATTTGTAGATGCCTTTGGAGGGCGTTACGGCAAAGGACGGGGTTTTCTCGTTGTGGAAGGGACAGCAGGCCCACAGGGAGGCGCCGCGGCGCTTGAGCGTCACGTAGTCTCCCACCACCTCTTCTACCCGGGCGGTGTCAAGGATGAGGTCAACTGTCTCCTGCGGAATCATGGGTTATTCCTTTTCGTATTCCACCTCTTTGGCGTCCTGGGTTACGGTGATCTTGCCGTCGTCGGGCGTTGTGGTGGGACGGGAGATGGGGCTGTCCTCGGGCACATAGTGTTTTTCCTGCCACAGGACCTTGATCTGGTACCAGGCGTCACGGCCGTACCAGAGCAGGGCGAACACGCCCAGCATGGTGGCAAAGAAACCTCCCCGCCAGACCAGCCAGGCGCCAATGGCGGCAAACAGGATGTCTTTCACCATCCGCACCCATCTATTGTTAAAACTGATATTTGTCATAGTTCGCAAAGATACAAAAAACCTTCGGGAAAAGCCGAAGGTTTTTTAGTGCTTAGAAGGGGAGGTCGTCTTCGGGACCGCTGTCGGCTGGCATGTCGTCCAAAGTGGGTGCCGGGGCCATGGGCGCCGGTGCCGGTGCATAGGCGGGAGCCGCAGCGGCGGGCTGGGCTTCTCCGGCCGGGGCGATGCGCCAGATTTGGAGGTCGTTGTACCAGCGGCCGTTGAATTCACGGCTCTTGAGGTTGAAGGAAACCTTTACGCGGTCTCCCACCTGGTACTTGTCCAGTTCGGCCACTTTATCCTGTCCCCATGCGGTGAAGCAGGCCTGGGACGTGAAATTCCCGTCCGGGAACTCCACGATGAATTCCTGCTTGGCCCAGGGGCCGCGGGCCGACGTGCCGGACTGTACGCCCAGCTTCTGCCGAAGGGTGCCTTCCAGTTCCAGTGCCATCTTTCTTACTTCTTGATGGCCTTAACGGGCTCTGCAACGGGCTCCTTGTAGGGGTGAACCTCCAGGAGGTCTACGTCGAAGATGAGGGTGGAGTTGGAACCGATCTCACGGGGTCCACGCTCGCCATAAGCGAGGTTGGCGGGGATCACGAGGGTGATCTTGCCACCTTCACCGATGAGCTTCATGCCCTCGGTCCATCCGCGGATCACGCGGTTGAGGGGGAACTCGATGCCTTCGTTCTTGTCGAACTCCTTGCCGTCGATGGTGGTGCCACGATAGTTCACCTTCACGGTGTCGCGGTCGTCGGTGGCGCGCACGTCGCTACCGGAATCCTGGATCAGGTAAACGATACCGGAGGCGGTGGAGTCGGCGCTGTTCTTGACGGCGAATTCCTTGCGGAACTTGTCACCCTTTTCCTTGTTGAGGGCGCCTTCGTAAGCGGTACGCTTCTGGAGGTAACCGTTGATGACCTCGTTCATGGTGTTGGGGTCAATCTTGAACTGCTTTACGAAAGCGGAGTCCATGGGCTGGCCTTCCTTGGCGTTGAGGGCGTCTTTCATACCCTTTTCAACCTGGGACATGTTGAGGTCACCGAAACCGTTCTGGGTAATGACCAGACCGAAGTTGACACCCAGGAGATAGGAAGTGGAGTCTACCTCACCTTTGGAAGGGAGGAGGGACTGAACAGCCTTGGAACCCTCCACCTTGGGAGAGCCACAAGCTACCACCAGCAAAGCGGCGGAAGCGGCGAGAAGAATTTTCTGAAGTTTCATTTTCTTATGTTTTTGATACTTAAAAATCAGTTTGGGAGCGTTCGTGCGCTCAACCTGCAAATATACGCATTTTTTGTCAGATTACATAAGGTTCCGCCATCGTTTGTTTTTTTGATTTAGATTTGTTATATTTAACCCCAGCAAGCGAAAAAACTGATAGCTAATGGACGCCCAGTCTGTCATATTGCATGAAAAACTGAAGACCTTCTTCGGTTACGACGCATTTAAAGGCGACCAGGAGAAAATCATCAAGCACCTTATCGCGGGCAACAACGCTTTTGTGCTGATGCCCACGGGAGGCGGCAAGTCTCTGTGCTATCAGCTTCCGGCTCTCATCATGGAAGGAACGGCCATCGTCATCTCGCCGCTCATCGCCCTTATGAAGAATCAGGTAGACGCCATCCGCGGTTTCGAAGCCGGAGAGGCCGGAATAGCCCACTTCCTCAATTCGTCCCTGAACCGCATCCAGCTGGCAGAGGTCCAGGAAGACCTCCGCCGCGGTGTGACCAAACTGCTGTACGTGGCGCCGGAGTCTCTCACCAAGGAAGAGAATATAGCGTTGCTGCGTGAGGTCAAGATCTCCTTCTACGCCGTGGACGAGGCGCACTGTATCTCCGAATGGGGCCACGACTTCCGCCCGGAATACCGCAAGATCCGCTCCATCGTGGAAGAGATCCAGCTGGCTCCCATCATAGCCCTGACGGCCACCGCCACGCCCAAAGTGCAGAGCGACATTCTCAAGAACCTCCGCATCCAGGACGCCACGGTGTTCAAGTCCTCCTTCAATCGGCCCAACCTGTATTACGAAGTAAGGGACAAGGTGGAGCCGGAGAAAGACATCATCCGCTTCATCCGCCAGAACCCCGGCAAGAGCGGCATTATCTACTGCCTCAGCCGCAAGAAGGTGGAGGAAATGGCCCAGATGCTCTCCATCAACGGCATCAAGGCCCTGCCGTACCACGCCGGCCTGGACGCCAAAACCAGGGCCGAAAACCAGGACAAGTTCCTGATGGAGGAGATAGACGTCATTGTGGCCACCATCGCCTTCGGCATGGGCATTGACAAGCCGGACGTCCGCTTCGTCATCCACTACGATATTCCCAAGAGCATAGAAGGCTACTACCAGGAAACCGGCCGCGCCGGCCGTGACGGGCAGGAGGGCCGATGCATCACCTACTACAGCTACAAGGACATCCAGAAGCTGGAGAAGTTCATGCAGGGTAAGCCCATCGCGGAGCAGGAGATTGGCAAGCAACTGCTCAACGAAACGGTAGCCTACGCAGAATCCAGCCAGTGCCGCCGCAAGCTCCTTCTCAATTACTTTGGAGAAGACTATACCCCGGACAACTGCTGCGCCTGCGACAACTGTCTCCATCCCAAGAAGCGCTTCGACGGAAAGGAAGAGCTGTGCCTGGTGATCGAACTGATCCAGTCCCTGCCGGAACGCTTCAAGCTGGAGCATCTGGCCGCCATCCTGGCCGGTGTTTCCACCGCTATGATCAAATCTTACAGGCACGATGAATTACCCTTGTTCGGTGCCGGAAAAGACCACGACGTCCGCTTCTGGTCCACGGTCATCCACCAGGGGCTCATCCTGCATTACCTGGATAAGGATATAGAGAATTACGGTCTCATCTTTGTCACCGAGTCCGGAGAAGAATTTATCCAGAATCCCAAGACGGTCCTGATGGTAGAAGACCGCGTGTTCTCGGAAGGCGTGGACGATGATGATGACGACGGAGCCTCCGTCCGCGGAGGCGGCGGGGGAGACCCGGTGCTGCTGTCCATGCTCAAAGACCTTCGCAAGGATGTAGCCCGCAAGCTCCGTCTGCAGCCCTGGGTGGTGTTCTCTGATCCCGCTCTGGAAGACATGACCATCGTGTATCCGCTCACCCTCAAGGAACTCTCGGAGAAGTGCCAGGGCGTGGGAGAGGGCAAGGCCCACAAGTTTGGCAAACCCTTTGTGGACCTCATTGCCAAGTACGTGGAGGAGAACGAGATAGAGCGGCCGGACGACTTCGTGGTCCGCTCCGTGGCTCCCAAGTCGGGTAACAAGGTGTATATCATCCAGGCCATAGACCGCAAGCTGGATCTGGGAGACATCGCATCGGCCCGCGGTCTGGATATGGGAGAACTCCTCACGGAAATCGAGGCCATCGTGGCCACCGGTACTCGCATCAATATCAATTACTATATTGAGGAAGAACTGGATCCGGATGTGGTGGAGGAAATCTTCACCTGGTTCAAGACGGAAGCCACCTCAGATTCCCTCCCGGACGCCATTGCCGCCCTGGAAGACGAGTACGAAGAACTCGAGATTCGCTTAGTGAGAATTAAGTTCCTCTGCGAAGTCGCTAACTAAAGGTAAACCAAAGAAGAGAGCTGGTCGGGGGCGAAGAGCCTTTCGGCCATTTTTTGTAAGTCGGCGGGGGTGATGGCTTCCAGCTTGGCGCGGGTCTCGGTGGGGGAGAGGACGGTTCCCCAGGAGAGCATGCTCTTGCCCATGGAGAGGCACTGGGCTTCTCCGGCCTCGGAGCTGATGGCCAGCTGACCCAGGAGCTGTTTGCGGTAGGCCTTGACCTGGCGGTCCGTGAAGGGGACTTCCCGCAGACGCCTGAGAATCTTGTCAATGGCGCTCAGGCACTGGTCCAGGTTGGGTCGGTCGCAGCCAAAGGTGATGGCCAGGATGCCGGTGTCGGCGTACTGGGTGTAGGAGCATTCGATGCCGTAGACCCAGCCGTGCTTTTCTCTCAGTTCTGCGTTCAGGAGCGAGTTGGAGGCGGGGCCGCCCAGGATGTTGGCCAGCATGGCGCAGACCAGTCGGTCCGGCATTTCGTACAGGGAGGGCGCCTTGCACCCCACCACGGCGTTCACCTCGTGGTGCCGCTTATCTACTACTTTGTGGAAAGACATGGTCTATGAGTTTTAAAACGCGCTTTTCCAGCTGCTTTTCGGGGATATCGGCCACTACCGTGAATACCATCTTTTCCGGAATGAACTTCTGGGCCACAAACTGGCGCAGCATTTCCGGCGTAATCTTCTTCACCGAGGCCCGCGTTCCCAGAATGGGGCGGTCCAGCGTGCTTCCTTCAAAGAGGAGGCTCTCAAAGCGGTCGTAGACGTCTTCGGCAGGGTTGTCCTTGTAGGAGATGATCTCGTCCAAAACTACGCCTCTCTCGGTCTCTATTTCGCGGTCCGGGAAGGTGGATTCGGTGGCCAGTTCAAAGAGCAGCCGGGCGGCCTTGGGAAGGTCTTCCTTGAGCACGGTGGCGTGCAACACGATCTCTTCCTTGGTGGTGTAGGCGTTGAGTTCCCCGCCCAGGCGCTCCAGATAGGAGGAGATGACGGAAGCGCTCTTGCGGCGGGTGCCCCGGAAGAGGGTATGCTCTACAAAATGGGCGATACCGGCGGGAAAGGGGGCTTCGTCCCGGGTGCCGGCGCCTATGGTGAGGGCACAATACGCCACGGAGCGTCCGCTCTGGCGTACGGCGTAGCGGAGTCCTTGGGGGGAAGTGCCGGTAATCATTTGCCCAGGGATTTGAGTTCGGAGGGAAGGAAGCCCTCGCTCTTCTTGTCCGTGATCTTGTGGCGTTTCAGGTAGCAGAGGCGGTGCGTATCGGCCTCAAAGAAAAGCTTGTAGCAGATGGAACCCTGCCCCGGGAGGAGGGGCGCAATCACGTAGCCCACCAGGGCATCCGAGGTGCCGCGCTGGAATACCTCATCGGCCTCCTGGGCCTCTACCAGGTGAAGGCGCGGGTTCTCCTTGAGCTTCTCCAGTTCTTTGTTGCTGCAGGCCGATGACAGGTCTCCCCGGGCGATATAGATTTCCTTGCCTTCGGCGGTCTTTTTGAAACCGTCGTTGAACCAGGTGCTCATCTTGTAGGCCACGGCCTCTGACTTCATGGCTTCCAGGGTGTAGTCCTGGATGGCCTGGACCAGGGCTCCCAGGTAGACCAGGTCCCTCTGGGTGCTTCCCATGGCGGCGCAGATGGGGAGGCTCACCACCTCGTGCATTTCTCCGATGCCCTTGGCTGCCTCAGCCCCGCCTTTCACCAGGGTCAGCAGGGTGATGCCGGGCTCTTCCTCTCCTTTGAAACGGCTTTCTACGGGGACGAGGAAGTAGTATTTGTCACTGGTCTTGAGCTTCTCAAACTGCTCCAGGGAGCAGAACTCGAACGTGGTAGCCGTCCAGACGTTGATGACTTCCTGCCGGAGGGCGGCCGAAAGGACTTCGTTCTCGCTCAGGACTACCTGGGTCATTTTGTCCGGGAAATCCAGCAGGCGGTGTTTGCGCGTGCTCACCTGGCCCTGGGCCAGCAGGGGCAGGCCGATGACAAGGGTCAGGAGACTGAGTATAATCTTTTTCATTGGGCAATGAATGCGTAAGTAATGGTTCCCATCTGTCTCGCCGGAGCGGTCTCAGATACGGAAAATTTGGACAGGCGGGCGGCCCGGATGGCGTAATTGCGCAGGCAGCCGTCGTTGGTGGAGAACTCTTCGTTGACCTTGGCGTTCACCACGTCTCCGCGGTTGTTGACGGCAATCACCACCGTGACTTCTCCGGCTCCGTAGCAGCGGTAGGCCGGAATGGGAAGGTGGGTGGCCTTGCGTCCGTCCAGGCTCCAGGAGAGCACGGAGGGGCCGCTGTAGGGCTTGACTTTGGGCTCTTCCTGCTTGGGCTTCACGGGGTCTGCCGCGGCGGCAAAGGCTTCCGGGTCTTCCACTTGTCGGTTCTGTCCGTCCTTCAAGTCCTGTGCCAGGCGTTCGGCCTCTTTGTAGAGTTCGTCGGCATTGGTGCCGCGGTCATCCTTGAGGGCCGACCGGTCCACGGTCACGTTGCGGATGGGAATGGCTTCGGCGGCGGCAATGAGCTCTTCCAGTTTTTCGGCCGTCATTTCCTCCAGGCGGGCTTGTTCTTCCCTTCTTTCCTTCTCTTCCTGCTGCGTGAAGTCCAGCACAAAGCTGTTCTCCCGCTGGATTTCCTGGCCGATCCGGATCACAAGCAATACGATAATCACCGCGAGATGGACACTCACGGTGATGTATATTCCTGCTTTCTGATCCGGGGTTAATTTCATTTCTTGTGTTTGGCCTTCTTCTTCTTTTGGCTCAGGGCCTTTTCTACCGTATTGGTAATGATGTCAATAGCTACCTGGTTGTGGCCGCCCTGCGGGACAATGACGTCTGCGTAGCGCTTGGATGGCTCAATGAACTGCAGGTGCATGGGCTTGACCGTATTGCAGTAGTGCTCGATGGCCGTTTCAATGGTGCGGCCTCGCTCGGCTATGTCTCTTACGATGATGCGCATCAGGCGGTCGTCTCCGTCGGCGTCCACGAAGATCTTGATGTTCATCTGGTCGCGGAGCTCCTTGCAGGTGAAGATGAGGATGCCTTCTACGATGACCACGTCGGCCGGTTCTACCGTGATGGTTTCGCTGGAGCGGGAACAGGTGATGTAGGAGTAGATGGGCTGCTCAATGGCTTTGCCGCTTTTGAGTTCGCGGATCTGCTGGCACATCAGTTTCCAGTCAATGGCGTCCGGGTGGTCAAAGTTGATGTTCTTGCGCTCCTCCTCGGGCACGTGGCTGGAATCTTTGTAATAGGAGTCCTGAGGGATTACCACTACACGACCCTGTAACTGATTCACGATGGCCTTTACCACCGTCGTTTTACCTGAACCGGAACCACCGGCAATACCGATTACGAGCATACTTGTAGCAAATTATAAGGAGAATCCTCCCCTGTGGGTAAGGGGAGGAGTTGATTTAAAATTCCGCGTTTTTGGGGGTTCTCGGGAACGGGATCACGTCACGAATGTTGGACATGCCGGTGACAAAGAGCAGCAGGCGCTCGAAGCCCAGGCCGAATCCGCTGTGCGGAACACTGCCGTAGCGACGGGTGTCAATATACCACTCCAGGTTCTTGCGGGACATGCCCAGCTCATCGATGCGGGCTTCCAGTTTTTCCAGGGAAGCTTCACGCTCCGAGCCTCCGATGATTTCTCCAATCTTGGGGAACAGGACGTCCATACCGCGGACGGTGCGGCCGTCTTCGTTCTGCTTCATATAGAAGGCCTTGATGTCCTTGGGGAAATCGATGAGGATAACGGGTTTTCCAAAATGCTTTTCTACCAGATAACGTTCGTGCTCGCTCTGGAAGTCCGTTCCCCAGTGTACCGGGTACTCGAACTTGACTCCGTCTGCGATGGCTTTTTCCAGGATCTCAACGGCTTCCGTGTAGGTAACCTTCTGGAAGGCGATGCCCAGTACGCTCTTCATGCGCTCGATGAGGCCGTCGTCGTACTTGTCGTTGAGGAACTGGAGGTCTTCCATGCAGTGATCCAGGGCCCACTGAACCAGGAACTTGACGAATTCTTCGGCTAGCTCCATGTTGTCGTTGATGTCGTAGAAGGCCATTTCCGGCTCAATCATCCAGAACTCTGCCAGGTGGCGGGGGGTGTTGGAGTTTTCTGCGCGGAAGGTGGGGCCGAAGGTGTAGATCTCACCTACAGCAGTGGCACCCAGCTCACCTTCCAGCTGACCGGAAACGGTGAGGGAGGTCTTCTTTCCAAAGAAGTCTTTGGAGAAGTCCACGTTGCCCTTCTTGTCCAGGGGGATGTTCTTGAGATCCAGGGTGGTTACCTGGAACATATCTCCGGCACCCTCTGCGTCACTTTCCGTGATGAGGGGGGTGTGGAGGTATACGAATCCCTTCTGGTTAAAGAAGGTGTGGATGGCGAAGGCCATCTGGTTGCGGATGCGGAGTACGGCACCAAAGGTGTTGGTTCTCAGGCGCATGTGAGCTACGCTGCGGAGGAACTCCAGGGTGGTGTCCTTCTTCTGGAGCGGGAAGCGCATGGGGTCGCATTCTCCCAGGACCTGGATGTCCGTGGCCTGGATTTCTACGGCCTGTCCGCTACCCATGGATTCCACCAGCTTCCCTCTTACGGAGAGGGAAGCGCCGGTGGTGATTCTCTTGAAGAGCTCTTCGTCAAAGAGTTCCGCGTTGGCTACGACCTGAATATTATTAATGGTAGAACCGTCGTTGAGGGCGATGAACTTAACCTGTTTGTTGCCCCTTTTGGTGCGGACCCAGCCTTTTGCCAGGACCTCGGCACCCGGCTGGGCGGCCAGGAGAGCCTTGATTTTGGTTCTTTTCAGAGTTTCCATACTTTGCTTTGCTACAATTATGCAAAGATACGATTCTTTTGCCAATTCGGCAACTACCGGGACGCCAGGAGAGCCAGATATTCGAATTTGTATGGAGACTTGAGTCTTAGGAAGGTGTTTTTGAGGTGATGCTTGAGGAGGGCTACATCCTGCGGCTTGGGGATCTCCAGCAGATGCGCGATGAGCACGTTGTCCAGACCGGCGGCGGTGTAAGAGAAGGCATAGAAGTCATTGTCCGTGAGCTTGATGTCCTCTGCCCTGAGCCGTTTGAGGACACCGTCCATCTCTTTGTCCATTCTCTTCTGGAGTTCTCCGTAGCCATAGCTGGGGGCTCCCAGTTGTTTGTAGAACTCTCTTTTCCATCTCTGTCTTAAGTAATCGGGGTCCTGGAAGGGGATGGCGTTTTTCATGTCAACGTTTTGCCAGAACCATTCTGTCAGGAAGGCAGATGCAACGGAAAGTTCTTTCTTCATTCTGTTCTTCTGCTCTTTGCACTTGTCGATCACGACCGTGCTCTTTTTTGGGGAGATTGCTTCGTTTTTCATATAGGTTATTAAAAGTGTTTTATCGTGTTAGTATCACTAACAAACACACTAATTTAATCCGTAGTATTGGAAATACGAAATAATAATACTACTTTTTTCTAGTGGTCTATTTGCTTGCTAATCAACGAATTGTGTATAAGTTAAGTCGTTAAAACAGTATAATCTATTGATTATAAGGGTAATAGTTAGTTGGGGTTATTTTAAAATTTATCAAAAAAGCAGCCAAATCGGCTGCTTTTTTATCATATCATATGATGCTTGAGGATTAGTCCTGCGAAGGTTTTCTTGCAGCGTACATAATCTTCAGAGCAGAGCAGCGACGCAGCTCTTGCTTCACATCAGAGACAATACCCATGCGGACGTCCTGGTCTACACGGAGGTTCACGGTCATGAGGGACCGCTCTGCCTCTGACATGGCATCACGCTCGGCGGCGATGAAGTCGCGGATGTCGGCTACACTCTTGAAAGAATCGTTGAGCTGAATACGGGCATCGGTACCGAATTTAGCCTGGTACTGGAGAGTAGGGCTACCGATATTGATGTTTGCACTCAGGTCCTTGCGCTCGAGTTTGGCAACTTCAGATGCGACAGGCATGGTGACTTTCACCTTCTGCTCGGTTTCACGCATCTGGGTGGTTACCATGAAGAAGAACAGGAGCATGAACACGATATCGGACAGGGAGTTGGATGATGCTTGCGGGACTTCCTTCTTATTGCTGGAACTTCCAAATTTTGACATAATTCTTACCTCCTATTATTTTTTACCGGTATCCTTAGGTTCGGCCTCGGAGATGTTCTGAGGAACGACCTTCTTCACAAGCTCTTGCTCCTCCTCGGAGAGGCGGGAGAACTTCTTGCCGAAGTTGGCTCTGGAGAACTCGTCACGGAGTTCGTTCACGGCTTTCACCAGTTCGTTCTGGACGGCGATGTAGGCCTGGTAAGAGGTGCCACGGTCGTTCTGCAGGGAGATAACGCCCTTGGACTTCATGTAGGTCTTTCCGTCCACCTCGAGGGGCTCCTTCTCAGGGAGAGTAGGATCGTTGGTGGGATTGGTGAGGAACTCTTTGATTTTGTCTTTCAAGAGGGAGATATCCATGGCTTCGCTACCGGCAAACAGCTTATCGGCAGAGTTGATTCTGACGATGATGATGTTACGGCGATTCACCTTCTGGTCCTGGGCCTGCTTTTCGTCAGGGATAGGGGGAAGGCGGCGCTGCAGACCCGACTGATCACCCATGGTTGTAGTCATGAGGAAGTAGCACAGGAGCAGGAATGCAATATCTGCCGTGGAACCGATTGCTTCAAATTTTCTTCTTGCCATGGTTACCTTTACTTTTTGTTGCGGATGGTCATCAGGACTTCGCCACAGATGATGGACAGGATGGCTGCTCCACCAACGAGGTAGGCGAGGTTGAGGATGGTGTCGGTCATCTTAAGCTCGGTGGCGGTAGGCTGCTTGGCACCGGAATAGCCGATGGCGGGAGCGCCGGAAGCCAGCAGATAGCAAATACCGAACAGGACGGCAGCTGCTACAACGGCAATACCGATTTTTACGAGACCTTTGGGATTGGTTTTGGCCGTGACGTACAGGCCCAGACCAACCACTGCCAAGACAGCGATACCCAGCACGATGTATGCCCAGTACAGCAGAGGGTCTACAGTACCGTTATCTGCGGCCACGGTGTCCGGATATCCCTTAATCATACCCCAGACCAGCACGCAGATACTCAAGCCCATGAGGACCCAGAGGATTATCTTGGTGATTTTAGCGTATTTCTGGTTTTCCATTGTATCTGGAATTAAAGGGGTTGATTACTTCTTGTTGTATTTTACCATGGTGTCCACGAAGCGGATGGAAGAGTCTTCCATATCGATGGACAGAGAGTCGATCTTAGCAATAATATAGTTGTAGAAGATCTGGAGAATCATAGCTACGATAAGACCACCCACGGTGGTGATGAGGGCGACCTTCATACCGCCAGCCACAACGTTCGGGGAAATATCACCGGCAGCCTGGATAGCATCGAAAGCCTGGATCATACCGATAACGGTACCAAGGAATCCGAGGGACGGGGCGATGGAAATGAACAGACCAATCCAGCTGAGGCCGTTCTCCATGAGGCTCATCTGAACACCGCCATAGGAGACGATGGTCTTTTCAACAACATCGATACCCTGGTCGGCGCGGAGGAGACCCTGGTAGAAGATGGAGGCCACGGGGCCACGCGTCTCACGGCAAACCTTCTTGGCTTCTTCGATACCACCCTTGGCCAGAGCAGCCTCAACATCCTCGAGGAGCTTGGTGGTGTTGGTCTTGGAGAAGGCCAGATAGAGGATACGCTCGATAGCGAGAGCCATACCAATGATCAGGCAGATGATGATCAGGGACATGAAGCCTGCACCACCTTCGATGAACTTGGTCTTGAGAGCCTGGTGGAGCGGAACTTCTTCACCGGAACCGGCGAACAGATCCACAACCTCTTCCTGCTCATCGGCGGGAGCGGATGCTTCCTGGGCGGAGACAATGCTTGCAGTGAAGGTCAGAAGACCGGCGACTGCCAAAAACATGAAAAACTTTTTCATAATCGTTTTTGTGTTGTTAGTTATAAGTTGAATTAGTTAAAAAATAATTTTCCCTATTTGGTCGTGCAATTTAGTAATAAAAAATGGAACGGCCAAAGATTATTTGCTTAATTCGCCACAAAGGTCCTTTTCCAGGAGGGTTTTTACCCGTTTGTTATCCTCGGTCCTACCCAGCAGGCAGAACAGTTTTCCCAGGGCGGCTTCGGTGGTGATATCGCCTCCGGAGAGCACTCCGGCCTGCTTGAGGCTGGCTCCGGTGGCGTAGAGGTCCATGTTCACCGTTCCGGACTGGCACTGGGTTACGTTGAGAATGATCTTGCCGCCCTCGCAGCCTTCCTTTAGAATGTCTATAAACCAATCCTTGGACAGGGCGTTGCCGGAGCCGTAGGTTTCCAGGATCACGGCGCGGGTGCCGGGATCCATAATCACCGAGCGCATTACCTGCGGTGTCATGCCGGGATGCACCTTGAGGATGGATACCCGTGTGTCCAGATGGCTCTGAACCCGTAGCTGGGCGTCCCAGTAGATGGGTTTGCGGATGAGGTCGGTGTTGTAACGGATGTTGATGCCGGCCTGGGCCAGGGGAGGACAGTTGGGGGAGGCAAAGGCGTTGAAGGCCTCGGCGCTGAACTTGGTGGAGCGGTTGCCCCGCAGGAGCTTGGAGTCAAAGAAGATGCAGACTTCCGGTACGCGGGCATGGCCGGTTTCGTCCTTGGCGGCGGCAATTTCCACGGCCGATATGAGATTTTCCTTGCCGTCGGTGCGGGGGACGCCAATGGGAAGCTGGCTTCCGGTGAACACCACGGGCTTGGTGAGCCCCTCCAGCATGAAACTGAGCGTGGAGGCACTGTAGGCCATGGTGTCGGTGCCGTGCAGGATCACAAAACCGTCGTAGTCGTCATAGCGGTCGCGGATGAGTTCGGCCAGGGAGACCCAGAGGGAAGGCTCCACGTCGGAGGAATCGATGAGAGGGTCAAAGGTATAGGAATCCAGCCGGACGGCGAACTTGTTGAGCTCGGGAACTTCTTCTTTGATCTGACTGAAGTCAAAGGGCTTGAGGGTGCCGTCGGTGGGATCTTCCTTCATACCGATGGTGCCGCCGGTGTAAATGATAAGTACGGACGAATTCATATCTGGAATAAAGTTTCTGCGTTATGGGTGGTTATGCGGGCTGTCTCCTGGATGGACAGGCCTTTGACCTGGGCCACTTTTTCTGCGACGAGGGGAAGGTAGGCGCTCTCGTTGCGACGGCCCCGGTAGGGGACCGGAGCCAGGTAGGGCGCATCGGTTTCCAGAAGGATCTTCTCTACGGGAATGCGCTCCAGCGTCCGGGCCAGCGAGGCGTTTTTGAAGGTGACCACGCCGCCGATGCCCACGGAGAAGTCTCCGTACCGGTTGGCACGCTCGTAAATCTCGTAGCTGGCGGTGAAGCAGTGCAGGTTGCCCCGCAGGTGCAGGTGGGCGCAATCGGCCAGGATGGTGAAAAAGTCTTCCCAGGCATCCCGGAGGTGGATATTGACCGGAAGGTTCATCCGGGCCGCCATCTCCAGCTGGATCCGCAGCACTTCCTTCTGCTCCTTCACAAACTCCAGCCCTTCATGATAGTCCAGGCCGATTTCACCAATCGCGACGATGCCCTTATCCTTATAGGGCTCCAGGGCGTCCAGCTCCTCCTTCCAGTTTTCCTTGACGGAGCCCGGGTAGAGGCCCAGCATCTGGAAGATGACGCCCGGGTACCGGCTGCCGATGGCCCACATGTCCGGCCGCTCGTGGCTGTCCACATCGGCCTGGATCATCTTCTCCACGCCGGCATCCAGCGCCCTCCGGACCGCCGCATCGGCGTCCGTGAGCAACCACTCGTCGTAAAAGTGCGTATGCGTATCTACATACATAAATACAAAGGTACGCAAAAAAACGACATCTTGGGCCAGGTCCGATTTTATGGCCGGGACCGCGCCCGCACTTTCTGCCCCGCAAGCTCTGAGAGGCCGAAACAACGGGCCAGGTCCCCCCACCTAAAATGGGACCGCGCCCGCGTTAGACGGTGAGGGAGCAGCGGCCCAGCAGGTCGGTGGTGATGAGGCCGTCGGCTTCCAGGGAACCGATGGCGGCCAGGATTTCGGGATAGGGCCGATGCAGCCGGGCCGACAGTTCTTCGGCCGAGATGCCCCTTTCGGCCTGGATGGCCAGTCCGATGGCCACCAGGGGGGAACCGGGGCCGTAGAGCCGGGTGAGGCGGGCTTGGAGGACCACCTCGGGGGGATCACCGGCCTGGTACGTGACCCAGGAGCCGCCCTGGCCACGGTGTTGGTGCGGCCCGCCCAGCCCCAGGGCGTCCACCAGCTGTTCCGGCGAGGTGACGATATGGGCCATCTGGGCTTCAATCAGCGAATTGCAACCGGCACTGCGGACATCGTCCAGCCGGCCCGGAACGGCGTACAGCTCCCGGCCGTAGTCGTTGGCATAGCGGGCGGTCATGAGCGAGCCGCCTTTGGTCTTGGACTCCACCACCACGACGGCCCGGGCCAGACCGGCGATGATGCGGTTGCGGCGGATGAAGTTCCAGGCCAGGGACGCGGTATGCATGGGGTAGTCGGTAAGCAGTGCGCAGCCCGGACTCCGGACGATATCCATGGCTAACTTCTCGTGCTGGCGGGGATAGATCTCTTCAATTCCCGTAGCCATCACGCCAATGGTGGGCAGGCCGCAATTCAGGGCCGTTTGGTGCGAGATTCCGTCAATTCCCAGGGCCAGTCCGCTCACAATGGTGGGCTGCACATGGGCTTGGGCCAGCCCTTGTACCAGCTTCTGGCACCAGGCCCGGCCGTAAGGACTCAGGTCACGTGTGCCCACAAAGGCCACCATGGGCCGAAGGGTAAAGATTTCGGCCGGAGAAGTGCTCCCGTTGAGGTAGATCCCCAGCGGCGGGTCGGGCAGGTCCCGCAGCGGTGGCGGATAGTCTTCGTCAAACAGGGAGAGAAAGCGGAAGCCGCCTTTGCGGACGTTTTCCAGTTCGCGAACCGCCCAGTCCAGCTGCGAGCGGTCCAGCTTCTCCTCAAACAGGGCCAGGGCGCTGCCCGCCGCTTCCACCTGCGAGAAGATTTGTTTGGGGTGGTCCCCAAACAGCTTGTTCAGGGCACAAGCCGCCACGGTTTCGTCGTATGTACTCATGCCCGCAAGATAGGGCACAAAAACGAAAAACAACACAATCGTAAAAAAAATTGTGTTGTTTCAGACGGTATTTTGTGTGTTTCTTACGATTTTTACACAATTAAAAGTGCGTCTCCGTAGGGTCCGAAACGGTAGCCTTCCTTCAAAGCTTCCTCGTAAGCGGCCATCACTCCCTTGTATCCGCCAAAGGCAGCCACGCTCATGAGCATGGTGCTCTGCGGCAGGTGGAAGTTGGACACGATGGCATCCGGAACGGAGTAGTCGTAAGGCGGGAAAATGAACTTGTTGGTCCATCCGTCAAAGGCGTTGACCTCGTGCGTGGTGGTTACGTAGGTCTCCAGGCCGCGCATCACGGTGGCACCCACGGCCACTACCTTCTTGCCGGAACGCTTGGCCTTGTTGATGACGGCGGCGGCTTCCTCGGTGATGATGAGGCGCTCGGAATCCATGCGGTGCTTGGAGAGGTCTTCCACATCGACGGTGCGGAAATGGCCGATACCCATATGAACGGTGATGAAGGTCTTCTCGATATCCTTCAGGATCATGCGGTTGAAGAGCTCGCGGCTGAAGTGCAGACCGGCGGCGGGGGCGCTTACGGCACCCTCGTGGGCGGCAAAGATGGTCTGGTAGTTCTCCACATCCTCGGGGGAGGTCTTCTCCTTCACCCATTCGGGAACGTAGGGCTCACCCAGGCCGAAGAGGGTTTCCTTGAAATCCTCGTAGGTGCCGTCAAACAGGAAGCGCAGGGTGCGTCCGCGGGAGGTGGTGTTGTCGATAACCTCGGCCACCAGGGACTCGTCTTCTCCAAAATAGAGCTTGTTGCCGATGCGGATTTTACGGGCGGGATCCACAATCACATCCCACAGGCGCTGCTCGCGGTTGAGTTCGCGGAGCAGGAGGACCATGATATCGGCCCCGGTCTTTTCCTTTTTACCATACAGACGGGCGGGGAAAACCTTGGTATCGTTGAGCACAAAGGTGTCTCCTTTGCCAAAGTAATCGATGATGTCCTTGAAAATGCGGTGCTCGATAACGCCCGTGTCCTTGTGGAGGACCATCAGACGGGCTTCGTCACGCCAGCGGGGAGGTTCCTGGGCAATGCGGTCTGCCGGAAGATCAAAGTTGAATTGTGAAAGTTTCATTACACGCCGTAATATTGATACTCTTTATATACGCCCTTTATTGTATAAAAGTTTCACCGAAGTGACGAAAAAGTCCCTCCCCCGAGGGGAGGGGTTTCGGGAGGGGGTAACGTGGGCCAAAAATGAGGGTGGGAGGAAGTGGAGCGTTAGTTTCATCGTTTTGCAGCGTAAGCGTCAAGTCTTGCCTGGGCGCTGGCTCTATCGGCCTCGGTTTCTCCGTTTTTGGCCATCAGGGTCAGGTATTTCTTCTCCAGGTTCACGTCTTTTTTGCTGCGGGCCATCAGGACGCCGTTCTTGAGGGCGGTCATGTTGCCGGGATCCTTCTTGAGCACCTGGTCAAAGTACTTCTGGGCCTTCTTGTAATCCTTCTTGGTGAGGTAGTAGCTGCCCAGGTTGTTCACAAACAGAGGGTCGTCCTTGCAGTAGGTGAGCATGTACTCGGACAGGCTCTTGAAAGCCTCGGAGCCGCCGGGGGTACCCAGGCGGAAGAGCGCCACGCAGTAGTCCTGCATGAAGGCCTTGAACTGGTCGTTGTCCACGGTGCCCAGTCCGCCGTATTCCCAGGCGGGATGCTGCTTGAAATGCATATCGGCCAGCGACTTGAGCTGCTGGAGGGTCATGTCCGGGGATTCCTTCTCAAAGGCCATCATGGCATCAATCTTGACCAGGCGGTAGTCCAGCTGGTTGGGCCGGGCGGCGATGGCCTGGTCGATGGCCAGGTTGGCCTGGGCGTAGAGGTCCTCGTCGTAGTCCGTGATTTCAAAGTAGTTGCATTTGTTGCCCAGGGAGTCCGTCATGGGAAGGATGGGCTCGCGGCCCAGGTAACGGTCCTGGGCCAGCTGCTCCACGTGGGACTGCTGGCAGCGGGTGAAGCAGAAGCTGAAACGGGCCAGCATCTGCTGCACGTCGTCGGGATAGGCGGCTTCCCACTTGTTCAGGAGGGTTTCCACACCCACGCCGCCGGCGCCCACACGGTCTGTGAGGTTGTTGTACCGGCGCAGGAACTCTTCCTGCGTGTAGGTTTCCTGGGCGGCGGCGCAGAGGGCCGATAAAGAAAGAAGGAGGACAAGGATACGTTTCATCGGATATCCATTTTAATTCGTTTGGCTTTGGGATAAAGATTGTTGCAGCGCTTTCCCAGGTTTTTGCCCGGGCCCAGGGGCTGCCCCTGGAAACAAAGGGTCACGGGCCCCAGCGGGGCATCGTCCGGCAGCACCACGGCATCTCCGTGCAGGTACCGCAGGGCCGTTTCGCGGTCCACTTCCACCTTCTGGGCGTCGCTCTCCGGTGGCACCGGACGCTGCGCCTGGAAGAGGCGGAACACATCGGCCTGACGCATTCCGGAGGCCTCTCCGTGCTTGCGGAGGGCGGCCACGTATTGCCCCTCTCCCGGCACCAGGCCCGGCAGGAGCACCTGGCCGCAGCGGGTGGTGACGGCAGGCGGGAAGTCTTTGGGCGGGAGGATATCGGCCCCCAGCTCGGAGGCTATCCACTCCGCGGTATCGTCGTTTTCGAAGTGGTTGAAGGTGCAGGTGGAATAGACCAGGAAGCCGCCGGGCTTGAGGGTAGGCCAGATGTCCCGGAGGATGCGGCGGCTGCGGGCGGCGCAGAATTCCACCGTCTGGAGGGACCATTCGGCCACGGCCTGGGCGTCTTTGCGGAACATGCCCTCGCCGGAACAGGGGACATCGGCCACGATTACATCAAAGAGGGGACTGTCTCCAAAGGCCGATGGATCCCGCGACACGCAGCCGGTGCGGGGGTCTCCCCAGGTGTCCAGGTTGCTGCGGAGCACGCCAAAGCGGTTTCGCATGACTTCGTTGGCCAGCAGGGAGAAAGCGTCTCCCCAGCATTCCCGCAGGGAGGCGGCCAGGTCCGTGCTTTTGCCGCCGGGCGCGGCGCAGAGGTCCAGCACCGTGGCTCCCGGCTCCAGAAGGGGCAGCAACTGGCGGAATACATGGCCCACAAACATGGCCGAAGTATCCTGCACATAGTAGCAGCCGGCATGGAACAGGGGATCCAGCGTAAAGACGGGGCGCTCCTTGAGAAGGTAGCCGAAGGGGCTCCAGGGCACTTTCTGAGCCTCCGGGAACGGGCATTCGCGCAGTTTGGAAGGGTTCAGGCGCACCGAAACCGAAGGCGCCTCACCGAGGGCCTCCAGCACGGTCTCTGCCGGGCCCACCGAGGCCCTGAGCAGGTCTTCGAATCCTTCCGGGAACACTATTTTCCCGCCCATTTCTCTACGTCAAAACCTTCCGGCATCTTGCCGTTGGAGGCATCTACCAGGCCGTCCACCATCTTGTCAAGGGCTTCCTTGATTTTGCCGGAGAGCATCATCTTCATCATGAGGTTGAGATCGGCCTCAATCTCTACCCAGAAATCCGTCTTGTAGGGATCTTCGGCGGCGGGTTCAAAATGGACGAGGATGTGAAAGGCAAAGGGGGCGCCGTAGTCTACCAGCTCGATGCGGGAATAGGGCACTCTCTGGTGCACCTTGACGCCGATATTAAAGCCCTGCACCGTGGCGGAGAGGGTGTCCATATCGGCCGTGATCATCTCTCTTTTGTCCTCCGGGAGCATCTTGACAAAGTTGCTCAGGTCCGTGAAGGACATGTAGAGTTCGTAGGGCTGGCGGGATACGATACCGTGTTTGCTTTCTATATTGGTCATAATTTTCTATCTTTGTGCGCTGCAAATATAGCAAAAACCATGCACAAAATCTACTTCGAAAAACGTTGCATCATCATTTGTTCTCCGGACGACGAGGCTCTGTCGGACCCTAACTGCGTGGAATTCCATATGGGAGAGCGGCTGGACATTGGCGCACTGGTGAGAATGTTCGAAGTGCAGGACACCCTTTCCCGCATCTACATCCCCTCCACGGACACGGAGCAGAGCTATAGGAGGATTTGTGCAGAATTCAAGGAAGTGACTGCCGCCGGAGGGCTGGTGAGCAACCGCCGCGGAGACTTCCTCCTCATTTCCCGAAACGGGCTCTGGGACCTCCCAAAGGGCCATCAGGAACCCGGTGAAGACATTGAAGTTTGCGCCATGCGAGAGGTGCAGGAAGAAACCGGCGTGGACCAGCTGGACCTCCGCCGCCTCATCTGCATCACGGACCACGTGTACTTCCGGAACAACCTCTGGCATCTCAAGCACACCTGGTGGTACGACATGCTGTACACGGATCCCACCAACCTCACCCCCCAGCGGGAAGAGGACATCACCAAAGCCGCCTGGGTGGCCAAGAGTTCCCTGCCGCCTTTTCTTAAAAATACCTATCCTTCCATCCAGGAAGTGTTTCGCGAGGCCAGGATCTAGAGTTTCCCTTTTTCTTTCTGGTAGAGTTCCCAGGAATTGTAGAGGTTTTGCCAGATGGCGTAGAGGCCGCCGGCCACGGAAGTGACCGGGGTCATATAGTTATAGCCCAGCCAGATGAGGAAACCGGTGTTCTTCTGGCCCAGGGCCTGGCCGGCGGTGAGGTTCTCCACGCTCTCGCGGTGGAGCCGGTGGCCGGCGAAGAACTGGATAAAACAGGTGAATACGGAGACGGCCACGATGCCCGCAATGGACCAGAAGCCCAGACCGCTCAGCAGGAGCGCCCGGGTGGCCAGCACCAGGGCCAGCGTAAGGCCTATTCCCCAGATATAGAAAGAGTTGGAAGCCCAGCGCATGAGGGCGCGCTGCAGCTTATGGGTGGTGTAGCGGATGATCCAGGCCACCACGCCCGGCAGGATGAGCACGGGGAAAACTTTCCAGGCAATGTGTCCCACATAGGACCAGAAACCCATATGGGCCGATGGATTAACCAGCGGAATCACCAGCGGGATGAGGAAGGTGCCGGCTACGTTGATCATCACCAGGTAGGTGACGGTGGTGGCCAGGTTGCCGCCCAGCCGGTCGGTGATGACGCCGGCGGCCGATGCAGTGGGGCAGATCATGCACAGCATGGTGCACTCTACCAGCATCCGGACGGGGCCCGGCTCCAGCAGGTAAACGACCAGGGCCAGCAGCAGGAAAGAGCCCACCTGGATGCCCAGGGCCTTGAAATGCCAGCTCCGGAGCTTGAGGTCGTGCGGGGAAATCTTCACAAACTGGAAGAACAGGAGCGTGGCGATGACCAGCCGCTGCCCTTCCGAGGCCGCCAGATGCAGCCATTTTCCGTACGGGTGCAGGGCCGGCCAGAAATGATACATCATATAAAGGCTGATGCCCAGCACGATAGCGGCGGGCAGCATCCATTTTCTGATGAGGGACGCAAGATTATTCATCACGGGGAACCAGCGGGCCGAAAAGCTTATCGATGAGAGGGTCCGTGAAGCGCATGCAGATGCCGGTCAGGAAGGCCAGGATGAGCGTGCCTTCGCGGATGACCACGGTGCTTCCATTTCCGGTAAGAAGGCCGAAGGAGAACCAGGCAAACACAGCCGTCATTACCACCAGGGCCACATCTACGATGATTTTCATGGTGCCGAAGGGCTTGTGGAGGACATCGGCCAGCACAGCCACAATCTTGTCACCGGCCAGGATCCAGCCGTTGCCTACCACTTCCAGCTTGATGCCGATGGCGGTGAGAACCACGGCGGCCAGGCTCAGGAGAACCTGCACGGCGTAGTTGGAGGCCGGGTTGGAGAGGGCGTCAAAGAGCCAGATGGCGGCGTCGCACATGTATCCGAAGACAAAGGCGGCCGGAATCTGCATGAGGAAGCGGAGCTGGAAACGTTTGCCCAGGATCAGGGCCTGGGAGGCTATGAACACCAGGTGCATCATCCAGGTGAAAGTGCCCACGCTGATGCCGGTCCACCGCAGGTTGAGGATGGTGGGAGGGCAGGAGGGCGGAGCGATGCCCAGGTTGGATTTGATGGAAATTCCCACGCCCAGGGCCACGATGATCAGGCCCAGGGTGGAGATTCCGTAACGGATAGCTATATTCTTAAGTTTCATGGAAAAACTTCAGGTTTGGGGATGCAAATATCCGCATTATTGTGTAATTTTGCAAACCGTATTCTTACTACTTCTTAATTAAGTCCTATGAAAAAAGCATTGATTATTATGATGTCTGCCCTTTCCTTTGCGGCCTGTGCCCCCAAGAGCGGCGCTCCCGCATTGGACCTCACAGACCTGGACACTACCGTTAGCCCCAAGGCTAATTTTTATCAGTATGCCACCGGCGGCTGGCAGGTGAAGAACCCGCTCCGTCCGGAATTTTCCCGTTACGGCAGCTTTGACGCCATCGCAGAGCGCACCCAGGAAAACCTGAACGCCCTGTTCGAGAGCATGACCACCCTGGATGCCAAGCCCGGCACTGTGGAGCAGAAGATTTCCGACCTATACAAGATGGCCCTGGATTCCACCACCCGCAACGAGCTGGGGGCCCAGCCCATCCAGAAATACTTGGACGAAATTGAGGCCATCGAAACCCGTGAAGACCTTGTGAAGCTTCTGGGCCAGATGCAGCTCTACTCCGAAGGCGGTTTTTTTGGTGCCGGCGTGGATGCAGACCTCACCAACTCCGATATGCAGGTCCTGTACCTGGGCCAGGGCGGCCTGGGCATGGGAGACCGTGACTACTACCTCCTGGAGAAGAATATCGAACTCAAGGAAGGTTACCGTGCCTACCTCACCAAGGTCCTGGAACTGGCCGGCGTGAACAATCCCATGACGGTGGCCGATATGGACCTGGACATTGAAACGGCCATGGCCCAGATCTTCTGGACCCGTGAGCAGAACCGCGACATGCAGGCCATCTACAACCCCATGTCCACCGAACAGATTGACAAAAAGTGGCCTGCCCTGGGCTTCGGCACCATGTGCAAGGAAGCCGGCATCGCTCCCCAGGAAAAGGTGATCGTGCAGCAGCCCTCTTACTTTGACGGCCTTAACAAGCTATTCGAAAGCACCCCTGTGGAGCAGCTGAAGGCCTATCTCCTGGCCCGCTTTGTGGACAACAATGCCGGTGCCCTGAGCGACGACTTCTACGCCGCCTCCTGGGAGTTCTTCTCCCACCAGATGGCCGGCGCCCAGGAACAGAAACCCCGCTGGAAGCGTGCCATGAGCGTTCCCAACAGCCTGCTGGGAGAAGCCGTGGGCAAGATGTACGTAGACCGCTACTTCCCCGAGAGCTCCAAGCAGAAGATGGTAGCCCTGGTGGAGAACCTCCGTACCGCCCTGGGTCAGCACATCGACCAGCTGGAATGGATGAGCGACGAGACCAAAGTCAAGGCCCAGGAAAAGCTGGCCGCCTTTACCGTAAAGATTGGCTATCCGGACAAGTGGAAGGACTACAGTACCCTGGATATCACCCCCGACAAGACCTACTACGAGAACCTCCGCAGCGCCAGCGCCTGGTATGTGCAGGATAACCTCTCCAAGCTGGGCAAGCCCACGGACAAGACCGAATGGGGCATGACTCCCCAGACGGTGAACGCCTACTACAATCCCACCACCAACGAGATTTGCTTCCCGGCTGCCATTCTCCAGAAGCCCTTCTTCGATCCCAACGCCGACGAACCCGTGAACTACGGTGGTATCGGTGTGGTGATTGGCCACGAAATGTCCCACGGCTTTGACGACCAGGGTTCCATGTTCGACGCCAACGGCAACATGGTGAACTGGTGGACGGCCGAGGATAAGGCCAAGTTCGACGCCCTGGGAGACAAGCTGGTAGCCCAGTTTGACGCTGTGGAAGTGCTGCCCGGCGTACACGCCAACGGCCGTTACACCCTGGGTGAGAACATCGGCGACCACGGCGGCCTTTCCATCGCCTTCTCCGCTATGGAGAATGCCACCGCCGGCCAGAAGGATCCCATGATTGACGGCTTCAACCGTGCCCAGCGCTTCTACCTGAGCTATGGCGCCATCTGGGCCCAGAACATCACCGACCAGGAGAAGGCCCGCCTCACCAACCTCGATCCTCACTCCCTGGCCGTGAACCGCGTGAATGTGTCTGTGAAGAACTTCCAGACCTTCTTCGATGCCTGGGACATCCACGAGGGTGATCCTATGTTCCGTCCCGAGGAAGAACGCGTACACATTTGGTAGCGGATCGCTTCATATCCCGAAAACTGAATTTCCAAGGAAACGTGGCGGCGATAGCCATCGCCGTCAGTTTCTTTGTCATCATCGTGGCAGTGGCCGTCAGCTCTGGTTTCCGGCATGAGATCCGGGAGGGCGTGGCGGCCATGGCCGGCGATGTGACCATTTCCCCGTTCCCTTCGGGGACCGATGACCCCGAGTCCCTGCCCGTGCATCTTCCCGAGGAAGAGGCCATCCGGGCCCTTCCCGGGGTTGTGGACATCCAGCCCGTGGCCGTGCGGGCCGGCATCGTGAAAAACGGTGATATCGTGCACGGCGTCATCGTGAAGGGACTTCCCGGGCAGGCCGGGGAGGATCTTTCGGTGTCCATCCCGCAGCGCCTGAGTGAAATCCTGGGCTTAGGAGTAGGGGACGACCTTACCACCTACTTTGTGGGAGAGAAGCTCCGCGTACGCAAGTTCCATATCACGGAAGTCCACCGGGACCTGCTGGAGCTGGACGACAACCTGCTGGTGTACGCCCGTCTGGAGGACCTGCAGCGCCTCAATGGCTGGACCGGCGAGGAAGCCTCCTCCCTGGAAGTGAGCCTCCGGGAAGGGGCCGATGCCAACCGGCTGGCCCTCAACATCGGCTCTCTGCTGGAAGACTATTATGTGACGTCTTCCCGGCAGTCCTATCCGCAGGTCTTTGACTGGCTCAACCTGCTGGATTACAATGTGATCATTATCTTGATCCTGATGACGGTGGTGGCCGGTTTCAATATGGTGAGCGGCCTTCTGATCATGCTGCTGAGAAACATCTCCACCGTGGGCGCCCTCAAGACGCTGGGCATGGATAACCGGGCCATCGGCCGGCTCTTCGTGCGCATCGGCGCCAAGGCGGTGCTCAAGGGCATGCTCATCGGCAATGCCGCCGCCCTCCTTTTCTGCCTTATCCAGGGCACCACGCACCTGATTCCCCTGGACCCGGCCAACTACTTTGTGTCCTGGGTCCCGGTGAGGGTTAATCTTTTATGGATCCTGGGGGCCGATGCCGTCGCTTTCATCGGCATCCTTCTCCTTCTGTGGCTCCCTTCGCGTGTGGTGGCCCGCATAGACCCCGCCCAGACGGTGAAAGCCGACTGATCTAGCGGGGATACAGCTTGCTATAATAAGAATAGGTATTGAGGACATTGTCCACGTAGGCCCGTGTGTGATGTCCTTCGGGTAGCAGCGTTTTCAGATTGTCCCAGCGGGAGGCGTCCAGTCCCTGGGCCTGGGCCTCTTCGATGAGCTGTCCCACTTTTCCTTCTCCCATGTTGTAGGCGGCCAGGGCAAACTTGGTGGCTTCCACAGGGTCTGCGGCCGTGTCCGAGAACATCTTCTCCAGCTTTTGGAGATAGCGGGAGCCCACAGCAATATTGGCCGAAGGGTTGAGCAGCATCTCTTCCGTATAGCGTTTGCTGCGGATCTGCATCAGACCCAGGGCGCCCTTGGAGGAGTTGGCGTCGTTGTGGAATCGGGATTCATGGTACACCACGGCGGCCAGCAGACGCCAGTCCCAGCCTATGCTGTCGGCGCTGGCGCGGAGGATGTTGTCGTACTGGCTGATGGAGGTGAGACTCACCGTTTTCCCGGAAAAATACCGCTTCTGCATGCGGTTAAAGCGGGCCGATGCGGTGAGTTCCGTGATCCACTGGTTGATGTGGCGGAGGGCCTCCACTTCGTCTTCCCGGACCGCCCAGACGCTGCCGTCGGCAAAGGCGCGGGAGGTGACCAGGCCGTCCAGCAGGCTGTCCGGCGGGTCGTTGGCTACCACCAGGTCCAGGCTGCCTGCCCGGAGTGAATCCAATACGCTGAGGTCCCGGCAGAGGATGATGCTGATGTCCAGGCCCTTGTCGTCGGCGTATTTGTTGACCAGGGAACGGTGGAAGGCGTCATCCTGGGTAGGGACGGCGCAGCGGATGGTTTCCTCGGGCGGAGGTGCGTTTACCGTTTTGGTACTTCTGATGGGGAGGAGCAGAAGGACCAGCGTCAGCGCAGCTGTGTATGCCAGGGTTCTGCAATTCATATCATTAGAAGTTAAAGCCACCGATGTTGGAGCCGGATCTTCCACCGCCGCCTCCGGAGCCGCCGCCACCGCCCAGCGATGAACTGGCACGGGACGAAAGGGTCTTGGCGGCACCCAGACGAGGGTAGAAGGGCCAACTGACGCCCACTTTGATCATGGCGGGAGCCTGGATGTAATGGTGGGCTGTGAAGTAGTCGCGGTCCTGCATGGGCCATCCCCTTCCTGCGTTCTCCATCTTGACAAAGATGCAGCACTTCTTCCACTGCATGTTCACGAATACGTCAAACACGGGCGTGTTGCCGTACTGTTCTTCGTTCTGCTGGTGGAAGACTCCGGCGACGGGGTTATAGGCAGGGGCGTACCACAGGGTGTTATAGCGTACATTGGCTCCAATCTGCATCTGCAGGACCTTGGGGTCTACGATGTTGAACTGCACAAACCAGCGCAGGTTGAGGGCCAGAAGGGGCAGGGGCAGTACCTCTTTGTTGGAAGAGAACTGCAACAGGGCCGAATTTTCCAGATGGACCGGTCCAAATACGAAATCCTTGGTAAGGCCGGCCGAGAGCACGCTCATGGGCTCCGTGTTCTGCCTTACGATGGCCAGGGTATCGTAGTAGATATTGTTGTTGAGCAGGGCATATCCCACATGGGCGTGAAGCCGCCAGCGGGGGATGTCCAGCCTGCCCTGAATCCGCGTAGTGGATGTTTTGGAGAAGTCGTTCTCCCACTTGAAGTGGTTGGAGTAGAAGTGCTGCTCGTAGAACTCCGGCTCCTGCAGGCGGGTCTCGAAGTGGGCGCTCAGGGAGATGGGACTGCTAGGGTCCCGTCTGAAAGGATAGAAGCTGACCTTGGCGTTGGCCCGCACAAAGAAGTCTCCGGCTTCGGCCCCGGCAAAGTTGATGAGGCCGGTGGCGTCCCACTGGAGGTATCGGCCCAGAAGGCCTTCGGCTCCTACGTAGGTGTAGAAGCTGTTCCACTTGTGGTTGCTGCTCTTGTAGAGGACGTCGTCGGGCGTCTGGAGGTAGAAGGTCTGGAACCGGTTGCCCACGCCGCCTTCGATCTTGGACACCAGCGCATCCTCCTTCCAGGGCTGCAGGCGCAGGAAGATGCGGTTGTCCAGCCGCATGGTGCGGAGGGAGTCGGCGCTCTTGTTGGGGTTGATGAAGAACTGGTCCCGGTAGAACTGGCTCAGGTACGTGTCCGTATTGTCTGCGTACTTCTTGGAATACGTGCTGTACTCCGAGGACGTGCCAATGTAGCCCGTGGTGATGTTGGTGTTTACGGTATCGGCCTGTACCCAGGTGGTGTCTCCGCGGTGGCGCAGTTTTTCGATGAAGTCAAAGGGAATGCGGTAGCTCTGGTCGTAGAAGACGGTCATCTTCTTGAAGCGGTTGCTGGCAGCGGCCAGCTGGACGTCGATTTCCCGCACGTCCACCACCGTGTCCCGGATCCAGGAATTGTCCTTTGCACCGCCGCTTTCCGTGCGGCTTCCGTGGTTGTAGATGAAACCGCCGTGGGCCAGGTATTTCTTGCCCAGGTAGTTGCCGCTCACAAAGTAGTTGCGGTTGTCCGTGTGCTCGTTCTTGAGGATACCGGCACCGCCGTAGCGTTTCATCTCGGCCGTTACGTTGAGGGAGGGCAGGATGTTCTGGGTGGTGAGGACGCGGAAGGCGTCTGCCGCTACGGACTCGTTGGAGAGGAGGTTGCCGTAGTACTCCAGTTCCGTGTAGGGGGTCTTGGTATTGAACTGGGTCAGGTTGTCAGCCGTGTAGGTCCAGGTTTCGAGGGCGCGGAAGAAGGAGGTGGAGGTCTCCTTGTCCCTGAGGAACCAGTTATAGGTTTGGACGGCCGATCCGGGCATGCCCAGCCAGGAGGCTCCTACGTCTTCGTGCATGAAGGGATAGTCGTAGAAGTGGTAGTTGTACGTGGTATCCCACTCGAAGATGGCTATGTTGTTGTAGTAGCGGTCGTGTTTCCAGGTAACCAGGCGCTTGAACTGCAGGGAGTCCGGCAGGTAGGAGGTTTCCAGGATGCGGGGGGTGTTCTGGATGGTGCTGTCCTTGATGCGCTGGAGGCTGTCCTTGCGGCGCATGATGGAATCCTGGCGGCGGCGCAGGGCCGGAATCTTTACGTTCTCGTTGGTCCAGCGCTTCCTTTCGGCCTTGGTCATGGCGGCCCATTTCTTATCCCAGGCGGCCTTGGCGGCGGCGGTGGAATCGGCCAGGTACAGGGAGTCGATGCGGGGCCAGTCCAGGCTGTCTCCGGCGGCCTTCAGGGAATCCACCACCCAGCGGTGGGTGTAGCTGTCTTTGGTGGCCACGTACCACTTGTACAGGAAGGGGTTGGTGTACTGCAGGCTGTCCGGTACGCGCATGGTGTCCCGGGCAAAGACCTTGGGAAGGGTGTCCTGAACGTCTCCAAAGAGGTCGAACTCCTCTTCTTCTACCAGCACCGTGTCAATCTTGGGTTTCTTGACCACGGTGTCCGGTATCACCACCGTATCCCGCACGGCTTTGGGGAAATAGGAGTGGAGACGGGATGCCCTGGAGGCTTCAACCCCCACAGTCTGTGCCGCCAGGCAGCCCGCTATGGCCAGCGGGACCAATATGTCACTCCATATCTTTGCCATATCCCCGCAAAGTTACGAATAATATTCTTATATTTGTAAAGTTAAAACAATTACAACTTTTATGGCAGATTTCAAATACGCGCCCATGTTCCAACTCGGCGCCGATACTACAGAGTATTACAAGATTCCCGGCTCCGAGAAACTGGTTTCGGAAGGGGAATTCGAAGGACACAAGATGCTGAAAGTGAGCCCAGAGGCCCTTACGCTGGTGGCTCAGCAGTCCTTCCATGACTGTCAGTTCATGCTGCGCCGCGCCCACAATGAGCAGGTGGCTCAGATTCTCAGCGACCCGGAGGCTTCTGATAACGACAAGTATGTAGCCCTGCAGTTTCTGCGCAACGCAGAAACGGCCGTCAAGGGCGTGCTTCCTTTCTGCCAGGATACCGGCACCGCCATCATCCATGGAGAAAAGGGCCAGCATGTCTGGACGGACTTCGAGGACGAAGAGGCCCTGAGCCGTGGCGTTTTCAACACCTACACCCAGGAGAATCTCCGTTACAGCCAGAACGCTCCTCTGGACATGTACAATGAGGTGAACACCAAGTGCAACCTCCCGGCCCAGATAGACATTGAGGCCACCCAGGGAGATGAATACCGCTTCATCATGGTGGCAAAAGGCGGCGGCAGCGCCAACAAGACGTATTTCTATCCCATGACCAAGGCCACCATCCAGAACGAAGGAACCCTTATCCCGTTCCTGGTGGAGAAGATGCGTTCCCTGGGTACGGCTGCCTGCCCGCCCTACCACATCGCCTTTGTCATCGGCGGCACATCGGCCGAAAAGAACCTCCTCACCGTGAAGCTGGCCAGCATCAAGTTCTATGACAATCTGCCCACCACCGGTGACGAGACCGGCCGTGCCTTCCGCGATATCGACCTGGAGGAAAAGCTCCTCAAGGAAGCCCAGAAGATTGGCCTGGGTGCTCAGTTCGGTGGCAAATACCTGGCCCACGACATCCGTGTCATCCGTCTGCCTCGCCACGGCGCCAGCTGCCCCATCGGCATGGGCGTCAGCTGCAGCGCAGACCGTAATATCAAGAGTAAGATCAATGCAGACGGTGTCTGGATTGAGAAGATGGACAGCAATCCCTCCGAGCTCATCCCGGAGGCACTCCGCCGTCCCGGTGAAGGTCCCAAGGGCATAGAGATAGACCTGGACAAGGGTATCGACGCCGTACGCGCAGAGCTCACCAAATATGCCGTTGGCACCCGCGTCAACCTCAAGGGTACCATCATCGTGGCCCGTGACATTGCCCACGCCAAGCTCAAGGCCCGCCTGGATGCCGGTGAGGACATGCCCGCCTACTTCAAGGACCATCCCATCCTGTACGCCGGTCCGGCCAAGACGCCCGCCGGCTATCCCTGCGGCTCCATGGGCCCCACCACGGCCAACCGCATGGACCCGTACGTGGATGAGTTCCAGGATCACGGCGCTTCCCTGGTCATGATTGCCAAGGGCAACCGCTCCCAGATGGTAACGGACGCCTGCCACAAGCACGGCGGCTTCTACCTGGGCACCATTGGCGGCGTAGCTGCCGTTCTGTCCCAGAGCAGCATCCGCAGCATCGAGTGCGTAGAGTATCCCGAGCTGGGTATGGAAGCCATCTGGAAGATTCAGGTAGAAGACTTCCCGGCCTTCATCCTGGTAGACGACAAGGGCAATGATTTCTTTAAAACTATAGGCCTTTAATTGCACACACACTAATACAAAACTAATATGAAGTACGTTTGCAACATTTGTGGGTACGTATATGACCCGGCCGTGGGGGATCCCGATGGCGGTATCGCTCCCGGAACTCCTTTCGCTGACATCCCGGCAGATTGGGTTTGTCCCGTTTGCGGAGTAGGCAAGGACGATTTCTCCCCGGCAGAATAAGCCCTTGGAATGATGTAGCCCCCGGTTTTTCGGAACCGGGGGTTTTTTTATGCAAAAAATTTTGAAAATTTTAGTACCTTGTGTTGCAAAGTACCAAAAATTATTTATATCTTTGCAACGGAAAATAATTTTAAATCTATAAAACTCATGAAAAAAGTTGTGAATGCTTGCCTCGGAGGGCGGAACTTCACCCTCGAAGAAGATGCTTACGAGCGTCTGGGACGTTATCTGGATCACTTCCGTGCCCGCCTCACGGTCCCGGAGAGCCAGAAGGCCGAAGTGATGGAGGAGATTGAGGGCCGCATCGCAGAACTCTTCTCCCAGGAAGTAGGGGGGAGCGGCCGCGTGGTCACCCTGGAGATGGTGGAGAAGGTGGCCGCCACGCTGGGCATGCCGGACGGAGGGCGTGATGAGAATGCAACCTACACCTACGCTCCGTCATCGGCCAACAGAAAACTCTACCGCGATCCGGACGAGAAGAAGGTAGCCGGTGTCTGCTCCGGCCTGGCCCTCTATCTGGACGTGGACGTCACCCTCATCCGTGTCCTCATGCTGGTGGCTTTCCTCTGCGGCAGCGCCGGGTTCTGGATCTATGTCATCTTCTGGATTGCCGTTCCGCTGGCCGATACGCCCGCCAAGAAGTGCGAACTTCGCGGTCTGGCTCCTACGGCCGAGAATATGTCCCGTTTTACCACTTATAGACAATAATTATGGAGAACAGTAATGACAACGTACGCGCTCAAATGCGCAAAGGCGTGCTGGAATACTGTATCCTCTGTATTCTGAGCCGCAAGGAAGCCTACGCTTCCAGTATCCTGGAAGAACTCAAGACCGCCAATATGCTGGTGGTGGAAGGCACGCTGTACCCGCTTCTGATCCGTCAGAAGAACCAGGGCCTGCTGTCGTACCGCTGGGAGGAAAGCCCCCAGGGCCCGCCCCGCAAGTACTACGTGATTACCGACAAGGGACGTGCCCAGCTGGAAGAGATGGACGCCGCCTGGCAGGAGATGGTGCAGAGTATTGAAACCTTAAAACAGTCTTAACCTATGAAAACGACAGAACAGATCAGTGTGGGCGGATACGCCTTCATTCTGGAACAGGATGCCTCCCAGGCCCTGGAAAAATATATTGCCGAGCTGGAAGCGCACTACCTGAAGCAGGAAGGCGGCAAGGAGATCATGGAAGGGATAGAGGAGCGCGTGGCCGAGCTTCTGCTGGATAAATGCGGCAATGGCCGCGTGGGTACGCTGGCCCATGTGCAGGCCGTCATCGATGTGGTGGGCCGTCCGGAAAGGATTGAGGCCGATGACCCCGAAACAGGCACCGCTACGGGCCAGAAGAACCAGAAGCGCCTCTTCCGCGACGTGGCCAACAAGAGCCTGGGCGGCGTGTGCAGCGGTCTGGCGGCCTACTTCGATATTGAGGTGGCCTGGCTGCGGATTGGTTTTATAGTGCTGACGCTGGTGAACTTCTTTGGCGGATTCCGTACCGGCATGTGGAGCCTTACCGTACCGGCCATCTACTGCGTACTCTGGCTGGCCATGCCTGCCGCCCGTACGGCGCAGGACCGCTGGGCCATGAGCGGAGAGAGCGGCACGGCCGATGAGATCCGCCGCAACGTGCAGGCCGGCATCCGCGAGATGGGAGACACGGCCCGCGAGGTGGCCAAGTCGGACTTCTTCAAGCAGTTCGGCCGTATCTTCCTGATTATCATCGGTGCAGTCCTCCTGATTACCGGCGCTTCAGGCCTGGCTTCCGTGTCAGTCCTGAGTCTCAAGGGAGAAGCTCTGTTTGGTGCTCCCTATATGCGGTTCATGGATGAGTTGGCAGAGAACGCCCCTGTCTTCTTTGACCTCATGGACACCACCTGGGTTATGGTACTGGTGGCCCTGGCCGTGATACTTCCCTTTGTTGGAATCCTCTACGGGGGCATTCAGATGATCTTTGGCTTCAAATCCCCTTCCTGGAAGCCCGGGCTGGTGATTTTTGTGCTGTGGCTCATCATCCTGGTGGTCCTGGGTGTCCTGGGATTTGCCGGAATCATCTCTACCGAAGGTTTTTAGTTTAGTTATAAGTTATTTTTCCAGACGGCCTTTCACCAGTTTCCACTTGCCGGCGGCAAAGTCGGTGGCGGAATACACCAGGTGGAGGGCCGTTTCTTCCGGAAAGTGAAGCCCGGCGGTGCCGGAGGCAATCCGGAGAAGCTCTACCTGGTTCGGAGAGGAGGGCCCCAGCAGGCAAGTGCCTGAATCAGGGTCCCCGCAGGGCTCAAAGGTCATTTTGAGGGCCGGCTGCGTAAGCGGCTGGTCTTCGTCGTCTACCAGAATGGCACTGTTGAAGGTTTCGAAATTGATGGCCTTGGTGTACTTGACCACCACCATTTTCTTGGCCCAGGGGCCTTCTCCGTTGTGGAAGGGGCTGTCAAACTGGTCCAGGTATTCGTCCAGGCCGGCGAAGATGTAGAACATGCCCTGGTGGGGAAGTTTTCCTTCCGGGTCCAGCGGGGCCAGGTCTTCGCAGTCGATCTGGCACACGAAGGTGAGGGGATAGTCGTAGGTGCCGTCTTCGTCCGTCACTTCTACCGTGGGATACTCCATATCGGCCGGCAAATCCGGATCTCCCCACCATTTGGAGGAGCAGAAGAGTTCGGCCTCGCTTTCCTGAACTTTGATGGAGATGGCCATGGCTTATTCGTCTTCTCCGGTTTGTTTGTACTGGTCCGTTATCTTGATGCCGTCGTTGTAGTAAGTAAATTCCACCACGGTAACGGGAGAGGTGATTTCTCCGTCTTCGGTGGCGCCGGCAACCAGGGTATACGCCGTTCCATTGACGAGGTGGTCTGCCTTCAGGTTATAGGACTCGCCTCCTTGGGAATACATTTCTCCCATAAACCCGTATTCATCCAGCATGTCCAGCAGATGGTAGAAGTATCCATAGGACCAAAAATAGTTGTCGTAGATACGTGCAGCGAGGTCGTAGTCCCAGTAGTAGACCCGGTTGGGATCCGAGGGGACAATTTCAAGGATACCGTTTTCCATCTTGACGGCAAAGTCCATGTCCTCCCTGTCAACGGGAAGGGTATGGAGGGTGGCGGACTGAATGTTGTCCATCACCTCAAAGGTTTTGGGATTCATCTGATAGACGATGAGCCTGTATTCGGTGTCGGGCCGCAGGGACGTGGCACGAATGGTGCGGGAACCCCGCATGCAGTACATATCCATGAAGGTGGTAATCCGCTCCGAATCTTTCTTGATGATTTCGTAGGACTGGAGGTAGTCTTCCGCGTAGAAGCGGGCCAGTTCCATATCCGTCATCTTATACTCTTCGGTAACACTGGGAACCAGGCCATACGCATACCAGGCATTCGGGTCGGCAGGATCCATGCTGAAGATGATCTTGCTTCCCTTCACCTCTTCCACCTTCATATGGAGCGGTACGGTGGTGGTGACATCGATTTCCAGAGGGGTGCAGCCGGCAAGCAGCAGCATGCAGACCGCTAAAATGCTGGCGTTTCTCATGGCAGATCTTTATAAACGGTGAGGATGAAACGGATGCAGCCCATGGCGTGTTTTCCGTAGTCTCCAAAGTCGTAGCGGACGTTGAGGCCCTTGAAGTACTGTTCGGCCTTCTGGGCGTTGATGAACGGTACGGTCTGGTCCTGTCGGCTGTGGAACATATAGACGGGGCTGAAGGGCAGGAAATTGAGCGTGGAGTTGTTGAGCAGGGCCGAATACAGGCGGGCGGTGGTGCCGCTATGCTTGTCCCGGCCTTCATCGGTCATGATGTCGTGGAGGTCGTTGGTCTGGATGAACGTGTTGATCTCCTTGACCGTGTATTTCTTGGAGTTGATCCACTCGTTGTAGTGCTCCAGTAAGTTGGGCTTGAAGAAATCGGCCATGTCCAGTCCCAGCTGTTCTCCCTCGTTCACGCCCTGGACAATCATGGGAATGGCGCAGGGAATGCCGGTGATGCCCGTTTCCATGGATACGTCAAAGGTGGCCGCCAGTTCGTAGGGACCGCCTCCGCAGTATGTCATCTTGATGGGGAAAACGTTGGGGAACTCATCCTGGATCATATCCATCACGGCCAAGGTGGTGGAGCCGCCCTGTGAGTAGCCGAAGAGGATGACCTCCTCGCTCTCGGGCTCGCGGCCGATGTGCTTGAGGTAGGGTCTGACCGCCAGGCCCATGTCCACCACGCTGCGGGCGGTGCTTTCCGTGTGCATATACGGATGGACCCGGTCTTTGGTAATGCCAAAGCCAATGTAGTCCGCTATGGCCACGGCGTATCCCTTGGTGGCCAACAGGGCCTCCAGCGGGAAAGTTTCCGAGGGACATTCAAAGTTGGCGCCGATGGTGTAGTGGCTTACCAGGATGAGGTTCTTGACGGGACCCTTGGCGGGAAGGATCAGTTTGCCGGAGAGCTTGAGCGGGGAGCCGTCCGTGTCGTGGCCGTTGTAAACGCCGGCAATGTGGACCAGGCTGTTGCTGTTGACAACGCCCAGCAGGTCCCTTACCAGCTCCATCGCTCCGGTACTGGCCACCTTGGTCTGGGGTTCCAGCTCGGAGTCTTCCATCAGGGCGACCTCCGGGTTCAGGGAACCGTCTTTCAGGAAGAAATCGTCGGTCTGGACGGACAGGACCTGGAAGGTTTCAAAATCTACATACTCTACCTCGGGGTGGTGGCAGGCTGCCAGAGCCAGGCAAAGCAGCAGGCTGTATCTAAGTTTCTTCATGGTCTACCAGGAATAATTAACGCTAACCGATATCAGGCGGGAGCCCAGCATATATACCTTGTCGGCATTCAGCAGAGAAGACATGCCTCCCAGTTCCAAGGTGCCGGTCCAGGGGCCCTTGCCCACCTGGACACCCAGCAGGGTTACGTTTACGACGGGGGCTAGTTCGGCGTTTTTGGCGTTGTCAAAGGCTACCATGAGCCCGGCGGCGAAACCGCCGTAGAGCTGGACATAACGGGTGTTAAGGCAGGTAAGCCTGAGCGTGGGGAGGATGCTAAGGTCGTAGTTGCGGGAAGAGGTGGTCTCTTTCCAGAAAATGCCTTCGAAATCGGTCTGGATGCCCAGGCTTACAACCTGGTTCAGCCGATACTGGTATTCCGCGAAAATGTGGCCGGTGTAGTCCAAATTCTGCCTGCGCACACCCGCCTGGGTGGGGGAGGCCCCTTCGTGGAAGGCCAGGGTCTCAAAGAGCGGATCTCCCCACCCCAGGCGCACCAGATGGCGCTTGAAGGGAGGGTTTTTAGCTTCTGCCTGGCACAGCAGCACTGTGCCAAGCAGAAGAGTATAAAGGAGTTTTCTTATCATTATTTGATAAATTCGTGGGAGGCGGTCATGGCCTTGGGATCCAGGGCTTCGTCCAGCTTCCCCTTGGTCATGAGGCCGTGCTCCAGCACCAGGTCGTATACGCTGCGGCCGGTCTCGAGGGCTTCCTTGGCTACCTTGGTGGAGGCCTTGTAGCCAATGTACGGGTTGAGGGCGGTCACGATGCCGATGGAATTCTTGACCATCTTCTGGCAGTGCTCTGCATTGACGGTGATGCCGTCCACGCAGAGGGTGCGGAGGGTGTTCATCACATTGATGAGCCAGGTCTGGCTTTCCAGGATGCACTCTACAATCACGGGCTCCATCACGTTGAGCTGGAGCTGGCCGGCCTCGGCTGCGAAGCAGACGGCGGTGTCGTTACCGATGACCTTGAAGCAAACCTGGTTGGTAACCTCGGGGATGACGGGGTTCACCTTGCCGGGCATGATGGAAGAACCGGGGGCCATAGCCGGGAGGTTGATCTCATGCAGGCCGCAGCGGGGACCGGAAGCCATGAGGCGGAGGTCGTTACAGGTCTTGGAGAGCTTGACGGCCAGGCGCTTGAGGGCGGCGGAGTAGCTCACATAGGCGCCGGTATCGGGCGTGGCTTCCACCAGGTCGGGGGCCTTTTCAAAGGTGTCTCCGGTGAACTCGCTCATCTTCTTGGTGCAGAGTTCGGCAAAGCCGGGAACGGCGTTGAGGCCGGTGCCGATGGCGGTACCGCCCATATTGATTTCCTTCAGGAGAACGGCGTTGCGGTTGAGGTTGGCCAGCTCTTCTTCCAGGTTGTTGGCAAAGGCGTTGAATTCCTGACCGGAGGTCATGGGAACGGCATCCTGCAGTTGGGTTCGGCCCATCTTGATGATGTCCTTGAACTCCTCACCCTTGGCACGGAAGGAGGCGATGAGGTCCTGCAGGGCTTTCTCCACGTGCTTGTTCATGCGCACAAAGGTGTAGCGGAAGGCCGAAGGATAGGCGTCGTTGGTGGACTGGGCGCAGTTGACGTGGTCGTTGGGGGAGCAGAACTGGTACTCGCCCTTCTTGTGGCCCATCAGCTCCAGGGCGCGGTTGGCAATGACTTCGTTGGCATTCATGTTCACGGAGGTGCCGGCGCCGCCCTGCATCATGTCCACGGGGAACTGGTCCCACAGTTTGCCGGCCACAATTTCCTTGCAGGCGGCGATGATGGCGTCTCCAATCTTCTTGTCCAGTACGCCCAGCTCCGAGTTGGCTGCGGCGGCGGCCATCTTCACGTAGGCCATGGCAATGATGTATTCCGGATAGTCACACATCCGGGTGTTGGAAATTTTGTAGTTGTTGATGGCACGCTGGGTCTGTACTCCGTAGTAAGCATCAATCGGAACCTGAAGTTCTCCAATGAGGTCGCTTTCGACTCTGAATTTGGTTTCTGACATAGTTTTAGTGGTGTAATTAATGTGTTTTTATTTTAAGTCTATTCATATTTCCAGATTTACAAAGGTACGGATTATTTTCCACAAAAAATCTATTGAATCTGATAAAAAAAGTGTATCTTCGTTCCCCGAAAAGATAAACCACAAAATGAAACTTCGCACCTCCCTTATCCTTGCCTGCGCTGCCCTTCTGCTGGCCGTGTCCTGTAAAAACACTCCTTCCAAAAAAACCGTTCTTACCCAGGAAGAAACGGATGCCATTGAGGCTCAGCTGAGTCAGATGACGCTCCGTGAAAAAGTGGGTCAGCTGTTCACCGTCCGTCCGGAAGCCATGTGTCCGGAACTGGAGGCCTCTGGCCAGGGTATGTACACTTATAAATTACAGACCGTAACGGAAGGCATGGTAGAGCGCAGCCAGGTTTATCCCGTGGGAGGTTACACCCTTTTCGCCCATAACATTGACAATCCCGAGCAGCTCAAATCCTTTACCGCCGCCCTGCACGCCCTTCCCGGAGAACCCCTCCTGAGCGTGGACGAGGAAGGCGGCCGTGTGGCCCGCATTGCCAATAACGATCATTTTGACGTTCCCCGTTATGCTTCCATGGCCGCCGTAGGCGCTACTGGAGATCCGGCCAACGCCCACGAGAGCGGCAAAGCCATCGGCACTTACCTCAAGGAATATGGCTTTGACATTGACTTTGCCCCGGATGCAGACGTCAACACCAATCCGGAGAATGTGGTTATCGGAGACCGCGCCTTCTCCAACGACCCCAAGGTAGCCGCCCCCATGGTGGTTTCTTATATGGAGGGTCTGGAAGAGGCCGGCGTAGTAGGTTGCCTCAAGCACTTCCCGGGCCACGGTGACACCCGCGGAGACACCCATACCGGCTATGTCCAATCGGATAAGAACTGGAAGCAGATGTCGGCCTGCGAGATGGTCACCTTCAAGGCCGGTATCAAGGCCGGTGCCCGCATGATCATGACCGCCCATATTGCCGCTCCCGAGGTAACCGGTTCGGAACTCCCGTCCACCCTTTCTCCCATCATCCTCCAGGATAAGCTTCGCAAGGAGCTGGGCTATACCGGCATCATCATCACAGATGCCCTGGGCATGGGCGCCATCAGCCAGCACTACACCAGCGCCGAGGCCGCCGTCAAATGCATCGAGGCCGGAGCAGACATCCTGTTAATGCCCCAGAGCCTGCCGGAAGCCTTTGAGGCCGTGGTAGCTGCCGTAGAAGACGGCACCATCCCGCAGGCCAGAATCGACGAAAGTGTCCGTCGTATCCTGACCCTCAAGTATTCCCTGAAGAAATAGGATTATAGCTTTTCAATGTCTCGCGCTACCGCCTCCAGTGCCCATTTGGGCGTGGAGGTGGCGCCGCATACACCTACCCGGTCCCCATCCTGGAACCAGGACGGATCAATTTCACTGAGGCGGCCGATCACGTAGGTACGGGGGTTGACGTTGCGGCAGAGGGCGCTGAGGATCTTTCCGTTGGAGGATTCTTTTCCGGTCACGAAAACGATGATGTCGTGGCTTTGGGCAAACTGGATCAGTTTCTCGTGGCGGGACGATACCTGTCCGCAGATGGTGTTATGGATGGTGAGTTTGGCCGCGCGGGCCTGCAGCATGTCGCAGATTACCCTGTATTCCCGGGGACTTTTGGTGGTCTGGGAGAAGATTTCGATGGGCTCGGAGAAATCCAGGGTTTCCAGAGCCATTTCCAGCATCTGGGGATTTTCCACCACCAGGGCGTCTCCGTTTACCTGTCCCACCAGACCCAGAACCTCTGCATGACCCACCTGTCCAAAGATAATGATCTGTCCGTGAACGCCTTTGGCGTGAATGCGGGCATAGGCTTCACGGATGCGCTGCTGCAGCTGCAGCACCACGGGGCAGGAGCAGTCGATCACCGTCAGATGGCGGGCCGATGCTTCCGCATAGGTGGAGGGCGGTTCTCCGTGGGCGCGGATGAGGACGGTGCCTCCTTCGGGGACTTCCTCCAGGCTGCGTACCGTTGCCAGGCCCTGCTCCTGCAGGCGGCCCAGTTCGGCGTCGTTGTGTACGATGGCGCCCAGGGAATACAGGCGCGTTCCCTGCGCCAGGGAATCTTCGGCCTTGGTAATGGCGCGGATCACTCCTCCGCAGAAGCCGGAACCGGGATCGATTTCTACGCTTAACATGACAGGCCGGGGCTTTCCAGGATACCGAACTTGCCTTGCAGCAGGCCCAGCGTCCATACCAGTTCTTCGTGGAGGGTCATATGGGTATTGTCCAGCACATAGGCGTCCGGGGCCTGGCGCAGGGGAGAAGTGGGCCGATGGGAGTCCCGGTAGTCCCGGTCCTTCAGGTTTTCCTGCACTTCTTCCAGGGTGGTCTTTTCTCCCTTTTGCAGAAGCTCTTCATAGCGCCGCTGTGCGCGCACGGCAGGGTCTGCCGTCATGAAGATCTTGAGCTCTGCGTTGGGGAATACGGTGGTGCCGATGTCCCGGCCGTCCATGATCACCCGGCCGCCGGCGGCAAAGGCGTGCAGCTTATTGTCCACCCAGTTGCGCACCTGCGGAATGGCGCTGGCCGGGCTTACATACTGGGAAACTTCCCAGCCGCGGATTTCCTTTTCTATGCAGCGCTCTCCCAGAAACAGCTTGGTGGCGCCTTCCTCCCGGCGGAAGTGAAGGTTCAGCGGCTCCATGACCGGCAGCAGGGCAGCTTCGTCTATTTTGCCATCTGCAATGACGCCGGCCTCCAGGCCCGCCAGCGTGACGCCGCGGTACATGGCTCCGCTGTCCAGGTACAGGAACCCGAACTCGGAGGCCACCATTTTGGCGAAGGTGCTTTTTCCGGTGGAGGAGTTGCCGTCTACAGCAATGATGATGTCTGGAATGTTGTTCATTCTTTCTATGGGGTTAGGTCTACAAAATTAGAATAATTTTGCGATATTTGCACCATAAACCTCAACCGTATGAAGATTCTCATTGTAGACGACGAAAGAGCCATCCGCTATTCCCTCAAGGAAATTCTGGAAATGGAAGGCTATCAGGTAGAAACCGCCGAGAACGGTTTGGAAGGCCTCCAAAAAGCGGAAAAAGAGAAGTATGATGCCATCTTCTGCGACATAAAAATGCCCGAAATGGATGGTACCGAAATGCTGTCCAAAGTGATAGAAGGGGGCATTGAAACGCCCGTAGTCATGGTTTCCGGCCACGCCGACATATCCACCGCCGTAGAATGCATCAAGAAGGGAGCCTTTGATTTCATCGAGAAGCCCCTGGACCTGAACCGCATCCTCATCACCCTCAAGAATGCCACGGACAAGGCCAACCTGGTCAAGGAGACCAAGATCCTCAAGAAAAAGATCTATGGCCGCGAGATGGTGGGCGCCTCCGAGCCCATCTCCCACCTCAAGGACATGATCCAGAAGGTGGCTCCCACGCAGGCCAGCGTGCTCATCACCGGCCCCAACGGTTCCGGTAAGGAACTGGTGGCCCAGAGCATCTATCAGCTCTCGCCCCGCTCCATGATGCCGTTCGTGGAGGTGAACTGCGCCGCCATTCCGTCGGAACTCATCGACAGCGAACTCTTCGGCCATAAGAAGGGTTCCTTTACCTCGGCCATCCGGGATCACAAGGGCAAGTTTGAGCAGGCCGACGGAGGAACCATCTTCCTGGACGAAATTGGAGACATGTCCCTGGCCGCCCAGGCCAAGGTGCTGCGCGTGTTGCAGGAGAGAAAACTCACCCCCGTGGGAGGAGACAAGGAAATCACGGTGGACGTTCGCGTGATTGCCGCCACCAACAAGAACCTGAAGGAAGAGATTGGAAAGGGCAATTTCCGCGAGGACCTCTATCACCGCCTGAGCGTAATTGTACTCAAGGTCCCCGCCCTGGACGACCGCAAAGACGACATTCCCCTCCTCATCAACCACTTCTGCGAAAACATCTGCGCCGAGAGCGGAAAGCCCGTGCGCGAGTTCTCGCCGGAAGCCGTTCAGCTGCTTCAGGAGCGTGCCTGGCCCGGTAACATCCGCGAGCTCCGCAACGTGGTGGAGCGCCTTCTCATCCTGGGCGGCAACCCCGTCAGCGCTTCGGACGTCAAGGATTACGCCTTCTAGGCTCCCATGAAAGCCTGGAAAGTCATACGGAACGTGCTGCTGGCCCTGCTGGGCCTGGTGCTGGTGCTTCTGGTGGCTCTCCAGATCCTGCTGCGTCCTTCCGTGCTCACGGGCATCGTGAACCGCGTGGCGGCCGATTACGTGGAAGGGGACGTCTCTTTCCAGGAGGTCCGGGCCCACGTGATCAAGAGTTTCCCTTTTCTCAACATCGACGCCAAGGAGTTCTCCGTCACCTATCCCCATGAGCGCTATGCCCGCTATGACAGCGTGTATACGCAGGTGGGCCGAAGAAGGAATCTCCTCCGCATGGGCTGCGGAAAAGAAGGGACGGACACCCTGGCCTATGCCCGGGAGCTGAGCCTGTCCCTCAATTACATGGCTCTGGTCCGGGGCGCCTACCACATCCACAAGGTGGAACTGGTGCGCCCCCGCATCTTTGCCCATTACTACGATTCCACGGCCGCCAACTGGGACATCCTCCCCCTGGGCGGAGAAAGCAGTGAAAAGGATACCACCGAGAAACCCCTGCCGCCCGTCCGGATAGACCGGGTGAACCTCCTGGACCGTCCCATGGCGGTCTTTACCAATCCGGTGGATACGCTGCACGCCCTATTCACCATGCGGCGGCTGGCCCTGGACGGCAAAGTAGATTTACAGCAGCTCAACAAGACGGAGGCCCGCTTTTCCATAGATTCCATGCTCATTTCGGGCCAGCTGCCCAAGGATACCCTTTCCGTGCGGCTGGAGCATTTGCGCCTGCAGGCCGGCAAGCGGCATGTAGAGGCCAACATGGAAGCTTCCACCCGCCTGATGACGGGCTGCTTCGGCCGCCTTCGCGTTCCCATCGGCCTGGATCTCAATGCAGACTTTCCCAAACGGGAAGACGAAGCCTTGGAGGTGGTTCTCAATGACCTGAAGCTCCGCCTGTCGGCCCTGGAACTGGAAGGGAAGGGGAGTGTGGTTAAGCGGGAAGGCCTGCTGGAGATGGATGTGGCGGCGGCCATACAGGATTGCCCTCTGGGAGAGGTAATCCGCGAATACCGGGACAACCTGGAGTTCCTCAAAAAGCTGGATACCGATGCCCGGGTGAGTCTGGAAGCATCGGCCAAGGGCACCTATGGTGAGGGCCAGACGCCCGCCATCAACGCCCGGCTGCAGGTTCCGCCCGCCATCATCGATTACGAAGGACTGGGCCGGAAAGGCCGCCTGGCCGTGGATGCCAGCGTCCAAACCGACGACCTCCAGGAGGTGGATGCCGTGGTGGACCGCCTGCTCGTAGACATCGCCGGCGCCCACATTGACGCTACCGGCAAGGCCCGCGACATCCTGGGAAAGGACCCGAAGGTGCAACTGGATGGCAAGGTCAAGGCCCGCCTGGATTCCCTTACGCGGGTATTTCTGGCCGATATGGGGCTTTCCGGAACCGGCAGCCTGGATCTGAAGCTGAGTGCCAAAGCCCGCCTCTCGCAGCTGGACGCCGCCCACATAGGAAAGGCCGATATCAACTGCGACCTCAAGGGCCGCAACCTTTCGCTGGAGTATGCCAAGGACAGCATCTTTGCCCAATTGCCGATGCTGGATCTGAATCTGGCCACCAAGGGCAATACCATAGACCGCAACCTCAAGCAGGGCGCCCGCGTGCTGGCGCTCAAGGCCCAGGTGGATACGGTGGACGTGACGTACGGCTCCACCTTTGTGCGGGGCGGCGGCCTCAATCTCCTCATGCAGCCTTCGGCCGACGTGCTGCAGGGCAGGACGGACCGTTCCTCCGTCATGGGCATCCTGCGCGTAAGCAACCTGCGCATGAGGGACAGCGACGGCATGGCCGTGGGACTCCGGGATAACTCCGAGCGTTTCCGCCTGGAACCGGCCTCCGAGACCCGTTCCGTTCCCCGGCTCAGCCTGGGTTCCAAGAGCGGTGCCATCCGCGTGAGAATGGGCACCGACGTCTATTCCTTCCGCGGGGTGAACTTTGACATATCGGCCCTGCGCCATCAGGCTCGTGTGCCCTCTATCGAGCGGCGGACGCGGCTGCTGGATTCCCTGCAGCGGCTTTATCCGGATATTCCCCGAGACTCCCTGTTCCGCGTAGCACGGCAGCAGCGCCTGGCGCTGGAAGCCCGGGACGAGTTTGCATCGGCCGATATTACCATCAGCCTGTCCGATGCCATCCGCCAGTATTTCCGCGATTGGGATGTGGACGGCAAGCTGGACGTGGGCAGCGGCAGCATCCGCATGCCTGCCTTCCCGCTCAGGACCGGCGTGAGCGGTGTGAGCGGCACGTTTGACAACGATACGCTGGATCTGAAGCATATCACCGTTACGGCCGGAGCCTCCGACGTGAGCGCCAAGGCCTGCCTGACGGGCCTTCGCCGCGCCGTGCTGGGCCGGGGTCGCAGCCGCCTCAAGCTGAAGGCCGATGTGAGCAGCAACCACATGGATGTGAACGAGCTCCTGCGGGCCTACGCCTATTACAGCCGCTTTGAGGCAGAGGATACCCTGAAGGAGGTCCAGCTGCCGGATACTGTGGACAAGTCCAAACTGCTGGTCATCCCTTCCAACCTGGAAGTGGCTTTCTCCCTGGAAGCCAACAGCATCCTGTATGACAGCCTGGAGGTCAGCTGGGCCGCGGCCGATGTGGCCATGCGGGACCGCACTGTCCAGATCACCAACGCCCTGGCCGCTACCAATATGGGAGACATGTACTTCGAGGGCTTCTATAGCACCCGGTCCAAGCAGGACATCCAGGCCGGCTTCGACCTTAATCTGGTGGACATTACGGCCGAAAAGGTCATCACCCTCTTCCCGGCGGTGGATACCATCCTTCCCATGCTCACATCCTTTGCCGGAGACCTGGACTGCGAACTGGCCGCTACGGCCGATATCGACACCTGCATGAACCTCATCCTGCCGTCCATCGACGGTGTGATGCGCGTCTCGGGCAAGGACCTGACCCTGAAGGACAGCGAGGAATTCAGCCGGCTGGCCGGCAAGCTCATGTTCAAGGATAAGAGCAAGGCCCACATTGACAATATGTCCGTCACGGGCATCGTGCAGGACAATACCCTGGAAGTGTTCCCGTTTGTGCTGGATATAGACCGTTACCTGTTGGCCGCCAGTGGCCGTCAGCGCCTGGAGCAGGACTTCCGCTACCATATTTCGGTAATCAAGTCTCCGCTGGTGCTCAAGTTTGGCATAGACGCCTGGGGACCGGATTTTGATAATATCCACTACGGCCTCACCAAGGCCAAGTACCGTAGCGCCAACGTGCCGGTGTTTACCAAGCAGCTGGATACCGTCCAGTTCAGTCTCATAGCGGCCATCCACAACATCTTCGAGTTGGGTGTGGAGAAGGCGATGGAAGAGAACCGCAATGCCGCCACCCAGGTTTCTGCCCTGTCGGCCCGGGAAGAGAAGAGCCTGCCCCTGGAGGGAGAAGTGCCCGATACCGAGGGCCTGGCCGGCCTGGTGGAGGAGGTGTCCCGCACCGTGGATTCCCGCCGCGAGGCCCTTAAACAGGAGGTGGTCCGCCTCCAGAAAGAAGCTGCCCATGAACAGTGAACAGTATATTGAAGTAAGCGTCCGGCTGGATCCCTTCACGGAAGAGATGGCCGAGATTCTGGAGGCCGAACTCTCCGACCTTCCCTTCGACTCGTTTGTGATAGAAGAGCCTTTTTTAAAGTGCTATATCCAGAAGGAGGACTATCGGCCTTCTGATGTGAAAGTGGTGCTGAGCGGCTATCCGGCGGCTTCCGGCTTTACGGCCGTGCTGGTGCAGGGCCAGAACTGGAACAAGACCTGGGAATCGGGCTTTCAGCCGATTGTGGTGGATGGGAAGGTAACCATCAAGGCTCCTTTTAATAAGGATGTCCCTCACACCCGTTTCAATATCTGGATAGACCCTCAGATGGCTTTTGGTACCGGCTATCACCATACCACCTATATGATGATGCAACGGATGCTGGGACTGGAAGATTTCCTGAAGGGCCGGTCGGTGGTGGACATGGGATGCGGAACGGCCATCCTGGCCATCCTGGCCGCCAAGATGGGTGCCCGCAAGGTCTTTGCCGTGGACATTGACGCCGTGGCCGCCCGCAGCGCCTGGGGCAACTGCCGCTGGAACAAGGTGGGTACCCGCGTGGAAACCGCCTGCG
>CAMVJR010000001.1 GCA_947167855.1 uncultured Bacteroidales bacterium | reverse complement strand
GAAGGGGAACGGTTTGAACCAGTGCTTGGCGCCGATGCCCCATTTGTACTTAATCATCATGAAGCCGATACAGCCGGCCGTTGCCGCGTACAGCTTGGCATAGTGGAACCAGCCTTGCATGTACACGTGGGTCTGGTTTTCCAGGGCCCACTGGGAACCGTTGCGTACGCCCAGCCAGATGGCTACGAAGTACACGGTAAGGGCCAGGGGAACCACCAGGAAGGTGAAGATGCCGCCAAATTTGGTGCGGCGGGCAAACTCATTCAGGAGAATGAGGCCCAGCAGGACCACGATCATCATGGCCCACTGAGGAAGGGCATGTGCCCCATAGACTTGGAAAAACATAGTTTAGGGTTATTTAGTGGATATAGCTTTCTCTGCTTTCTTTTCTTTCAATAAGGCGTAAATCAGCCATACAAAGGTGAGGCCTACGGCCATGGGCACGCCTACCTTGAGCATCTCCAAAGGCGTCCAGGCAAACAGCTCGCCGTTGATGGCATGATCTACTACCAGCATCACGCTGCCTCCCCAGAGCATCAGCTCCAGAGAAGCCAGATGACGGCCGATGAAACCAGACTTGACGCCGGCCTTGCGGCACACGCTCACAACGGCCGCTTCCACAAGGGGTACAATGTAACAACTCATACTTCTATTTCTTTGATTTCTACTTCATTTCCGCATTTGAGCACCGTGTCTTCACTTCCACACAGCGGGCATATCTTCCCATGCTCCACTGTGGCATACTCTGCTCCGCAGGCATTGCAGGTTGTGACCGCCTTCAGGATGTTACATCTGAGTTCGCATCCCTTCAGCACTTCCTCCTTATCGGCCGCCCAGCGCCAGCAGTCCGTCAAATACTCCGGCACTACCGTGGATACCTCTCCGATATTCATCACCACCGTCTTCACCAGCGGCACATGGTTCTCCTCCGCAACCTTTTTCACGTCCCGGATAATATAGAACACTATGCCCAGCTCATGCATATGATAAGTTGTGGAACCAGAGGACACCTTCTCAAAACCATAGACGCCCGTGTCTCTGTGAACGGGAGGGGCCCGCGGCCGAAGGCCGTGGGAGGGATAGCTCCGAAGGAGCGTAGTTTTGAGAGGGTGTCCTCTGGTTCATCATTTCTTCTTAAACAATATCTTTCCTGTTCTCTTAATCATGTAAGGCAATATTCCATCGAATTTGTCTTCTGAGGTTCTCATGACGGAAGCTTCCGGATGGACCCGATGGAGGTGGATGGCGTCAAAGCCGCACTTGGTGGTGCAGATACCACAACCGATGCAACGGTTTTCATCCACCACAGAGGCTCCGCAACTGAGGCAACGGGCCGTTTCCTTTCGCACCTGTTCCTCCGTGAGGGTCTTGGCGTACTCCTGGAAGGGTTTCCGGTCTTGGTAGACGCCCGGATCCTGACGGGAGCTGTTGTCGTATTGCTCTACCAGGATGTCTTCCTTGTTGAGTTCTATGAAGTCGCGGCGGTTGCGGCCGATGGTCATGTGACCGTGCTGCACAAAGCGGTGCAGGCTTTCGGCGGCCTCCTTGCCGGCGGCTATGGCGTCAATGGCAAACTTGGGACCGGTGAAGACGTCTCCTCCTACGAAGATATCCGGCTCGGCGGTCTGGTAGGTGAGTTTGTCGGCCACCGGGTATACGCCCCGGAAGAATTCTACCTTGGTATCTTGGAGCAGGTCCTTCAGGAGCACCGTCTGGCCAATGGCGAAGATGATCTTATCGGCCTCTAATGTAACGAGCTCATTTTCATCGTACTCAGGTGCAAACTTGTGCTCTGCGTTGAAGACGGAGGTGCATTTCTTGAAGACGATGCCGGAGACCTTGCCTTCTCCCAGGACCTCCTTGGGACCCCAGCCGGGCATGAGGACCACTCCGTCCTCGCGGGCTTCGGCCCTTTCTTCCAGGCTGGCGGGCATGATGTCCTCCGTTTCCAGGGACAGCATGGTGACCTCCGAGGCGCCGCTGCGCTTGGCCACGCGGGCCGCGTCGATGGCCACGTTGCCGCCGCCAACCACAACCACCTTGCCCTTGAGCTTCTTGGCTCCGCAGTTGGCCTCGTGCAGGAAGTCGATGGCGGTGGTGGTGCCTTCCAGCGTTTCTCCGGGGATGCCGGGCAGTTTGCCGCCCTGGCAGCCGATGGCCACGTAGAAACCCTTGTAGCCTTCTTTCCGGAGGCTCTCTATGGTGACGTCCTTGCCCACTTCCACGCCGCAGCGGATATCAACTCCAATCTCTCGCATGATGTCAATTTCGGCCTTTAAGACCTCCTTGTCCAGCTTGTAGGAAGGGATGCCGTAGCGGAGCATGCCGCCGGGTTCCGGGTTGCGCTCGAAGAGGGTGGGCTTGTAACCCATGGTGGCTAAATAGTAAGCGCAGCTGAGGCCGGCCGGGCCGCCGCCGATGATGGCGATCTTCTGGGGCCAGCGTTCTTCTACGTTGGAGCAGATGTTGACCTCCGGGATAAAGCGGGTCTCTGCGTTGAGGTCCTGCTCTGCGATGAACTTCTTGACGGCGTCGATGGCTACGGCGCGGTCAATGGTTCCGCGGGTGCAGGCGTCCTCGCAGCGGCGGTTGCAGACGCGTCCGCACACGGCGGGGAGGGGATTCTCCCGTTTGATGAGCTCCAGGGCCTCCGTGTATTTGCCTTCGGCCGCCTTCTTCAGATAGCCCTGTACGGCAATGTGGGCCGGGCAGGCGGTCTTGCAGGGAGACGTACCGGTGGGGTAGCAGTTGATGCGGTTGCGGTCCCGGTAGTCTTCATTCCATTTGTGAGGACCCCAGGCCGATGCATCCGGCAGTTCCTGCTTGGGATACGTCTGGGGACCGCTCTTGGTGCAGAGCTTCTGGCCCAGCTTGACGGCGCCGGCGGGGCAGTACTCCACGCAGCGGCCGCAGGCCACGCAGTTCTTGGGGTCTACCTCGGCCACATAGGCGCTGCGGCTCAAATTGGGCGTATTGAAGAGCTGGGAGGTACGGAGGGCGTTGCAGATCTTGACGTTGCAGTTGCAGATGGCGAAGATCTTGCCCTCTCCGTCGATGTTGGTAACCTGGTGTACAAAGCCGTGGTCTTCGGCCTTCTTGAGGATGGCCATGGCTTCCTCGTAGGTGATGTAGTGGCCGCGGCCCGTTTCGGCCAGATAGTCAGCCATGTCTCCTACGCCGATGCACCAGTCGCGATAGTCGTCGGCGCAGCCTTCGTCCAGCTTCTTGCGGCCGTAGCGGCAGCTGCAGATGCCCACGCCCAGGTGACCTTCGTAGCGCTTGAGCCAGTAGGAAATATGCTCTATGTCAATGGATTCGTTCTCCATGGAGATGGCCTTCTCTACGGGAATCACGTGCATGCCGATTCCGCTGCCGCCCATGGGCACCATGGGGGTGATCTTCTCCAGCGGGAGGAAGGTCATGCGCTCAAAGAACATGGCCAGCTCCGGATGCTTGTCCATGAGCTCCACGTTCATGTTGGTGTATTCCGCACTGCCGGGAACGAACATGGGGACCCAGTAGATGCGGGCCTCACGCTCGAAAGACGTGCCGGGAACGGGGCCGTCTTTGGTGTATTTGTCTCCGTAGTCGTACTCCAGCATGCCAAAGTACGCCAGCTTGTCCAGGAGGTCGTCAAAGCTTTTGTCGTCCGGTGTGTAGTGCTTCTGGGCGTTCATCTCATGCAGGGTGGCATAGCTGTGGTGCTTGCGAACCTTGAAGAAATTGCCCGGGAGCATGTCCAGCAGCAGGTCCAGCGAGGCTTCGCGGGTTACAGCGTCCATCTCGTCCTCAAAGATGCAGGCCAGGCCCCAGTATTCCGGGGCGTCGGTGTCCATCTTGATTTTACCGGGTATGCGGTCCGTGACGTGGCGTACGAATTTCAAAAGCTTGGGATTGGGGTTTTTGTCTCCCTTGTGTTTGGGGACAAACTTGTTGGACATCTCAGGCATAGGCTATTGGTTTTTCCAGTTTTTTACTTCCTGCAGGAGCCATCCGGCAAAGTTTTCCACGCCTTCCCCGCTCTTGGCGCAGATGGGAATCACCTGTGCCTTGGGATTGCGCATGTGCACGTACTCCTTGCACTTGTCCAGGTCAAAGTCAAAGTAGGGGAGGACGTCCATCTTGTTAATGACCACCACGTCGCAGATGGAGAACATGAGGGGGTACTTGAGGGGCTTGTCGTGGCCTTCCGGTACGCTCAGGATCATGGCGTTCTTACAGCTGCCGGTGTCAAACTCGGCCGGGCATACCAGGTTGCCTACATTCTCCAGGATCACCAGGTCCAGGCCTTCCAGGTCCACGTTGTCCAGGCCCTGGCGGGTCATTTCCGCATCCAGGTGGCACATGCCGCCGGTATGCAGCTGGATGGACGGGATGCCGGTGGCCTCCTTGATTTTGACGGCGTCTACGTTGGAGTCTATATCGGCCTCCATGACGGCGATACGAAGTTTTTCCTTAAGCAGACGGATGGTCTGGATGAGCGTGGTGGTTTTGCCACTGCCCGGCGAAGACATTAGGTTAAGCAGGAAAACGCCCTTGGCTTTGAGCTCTTTCCGTAAATTATCTGCATCAACCTCATTGTCTTCAAAGATGCTTTTTTTGATCTCGATGACTTTAACGGGGTCCATATAGTGTTATTAATTCTTTGCAAGATAAGAATTCTTTCGGAATAAAGCAATTCTTTGCTATCTTTGCAGAAACCGTAGTGCCTTATGAGAAGAAGCCTTTTCGCTGTTGCCATCCTGTTTCTGTTCACCCTGTCCTGCAACTGGGGACACCGTTCCGCGGCGCCTGTCCAGGAAGAGGCCGATGTGAAACAGGACACGGTGTATCCGCTGGGCTTCTGCACGGATTCTTTCCGGCTGGTGGAAGGCGTTGTGCCCACGGGCGCTACCTTCTCCGGCCTCCTGTCTTCCCTGGGCGTTTCCGGGGAGGATACCTACAAGCTCATCCAGGCATCGGACAGCATCTTCGACGTCCGGAAATTCCGCGCCGGGGCCGCCTGGCAGGCCTATTATCAGGATTCCACGCAGCTGCGGTACCTGGTATATGAAGAGGGCCGGGTGCGCAGCATCATCTTCCAGTGCTGGGACAGCCTGGCGGCCTGGACGTACGACAAACCCGTAGAAAGGCAGGAAAAGGTAGCCGATGTCACCATCCACTCCTCCCTTTGGAACGATATGCTGGACGCCGGCGCCTCGCCGCTTTTGATTGTAGAGCTGGCCGATATTTACGCCTGGACGGTGGATTTCTTCGGCCTGCAACAGGGAGACCGCTTCCGCGTGCTGTACCACCAGGACGTCTGCGAAGGGGAGGTCTTCCGCATCAACGACGTAGAATACGCCGTCTTCAGCCGGGCCGATAAGGATTTTCCGGCGCTGTACTTTGACCAGCAGGACGGCGGCAACAAATACTGGAACGAGAAAGGAGAAAGCATGCGCAAGGCTTTCCTCAAGGCCCCGCTCAAGTTTACCCGCATCTCTTCCGGTTTCTCCTACCATCGCCTGCATCCCGTGCATGGCGTGGTCCGTCCCCATACGGGGGTGGACTATGCCGCTCCCACCGGAACGCCCGTGATGAGTATCGGTGACGGTACCGTCATCAGCAAGGGCTGGAGCGGCGGCGGTGGCAATACGGTCAAGATTCGCCACAATTCCGTTTATACCACCGGCTATATGCACCTTTCCAAATATGCGGCGGGCCTCAAGGTAGGGGACCGCGTGCACCAGGGACAGGTGATCGGTTATGTGGGCATGACGGGTACGGCCACGGGCCCGCACCTGGATTTCCGCGTGTGGAAAAACGGCTCGCCCATCAATCCGCTCAAGATGGATTCTCCTTCCGGAGAACCCATTCAGCAGCAGTATCTTCCGGCCCTGGATTCTCTGTACAAGGTCCGTTCCCACCGGCTGGATTCCCTCTTAAACGCTAACCAACTGATAACCCATGAATAAAGACAATCGGCTCTCTCTGATGGCAGGCCTTCTGATTGGCCTGGGTGCTTATGGATTCCTGGCCCTGGGCGGTATCCCCGGGGCGGTGATTTTTGGCTTCGGCCTCATAGGCGTGGTCATTTCCGGCTCCAACCTGTATACAGGAAAGGCGGGAGTCCTCACGGACCTCTCCGCCTTAACCCGCATCTGGTTCTTCAACGTGGTGGCCTGTACGCTTATCGGCCTTCTGGTGGTGGCCCTGGGCGGCGAGCCTATGGAACGGGCCCAAGCCGTGGTGGCCGGTCGTTTTGCCCAAGGTCCCTGGCGCAGTTTCCTGCGTGCCGTGGGCTGCGGTATCATCCTCGACCTCTCCGTGTGGCTCTATCGCACCAGCAAGTCTCTGATTCCCATCATCTTTGGTGTGCCTCTCTTTATTCTCTGCGGCTTTTATCACTCCATTGCAGACGTCGTCTACCTCGTAGGCGCCTGGAAGTGGAACCCCGCCATCCTCTGGTTCTATCCCATCATCGTCGTAGGCAACTACGTCGGCTGCAACGTCCGAAGGGTCCTTTGGCCGAAGGAATAAACTAGACTTTGAAGAGCATACCGCCTATGTTGTCGTGGGCGGCTCCGGTGACAGAACGCAGGCAGGAGGGGATGTCCCACATGTAGAGTACGCCCAGGAAGGCAAAGATGAGTGCCTCCTTGAACTCGATGATGGCCGGTTCCGGGACCACGATGTTGCAGCCGGAGAGGGCGCGCATACGTTCAATCAGGAATTTGTTGTAGGCGCCGCCACCGGTGACCAGCAGGCTCTTGCCGGGGGTGGTCACTTGGGCCAGCTGCTCGGCGCAGTGTTCGTAATAGGTGCGGAGCAGGTCTTCCATGGATAAGCCGCTGGCATCCAGCAGAGGGAATACATTGGCTTCTACCCATTCGCGTCCCAGAGACTTGGGCCAGGTCTTGGAATAATAGTCCAGGGCATTGAGCTGGTCCAGCAGCGGCTGGTGCACGGTGCCCTTGCGGGCAATTTCGCCGTCGCGGTCCATTTCCAGGCCGATGGAACGCGTGAACCGGTTGATCACATAGTTCACGGGAGAGATGTCAAAGGCAATGCGCTTGTCACCGTCCCGCCAGGATATGTTGGAGAATCCGCCAATGTTGAGGCAATAGTCATACTGGCCGAAGAGAAGATTGTCTCCCACGGGCACCAGCGGTGCACCCTGGCCCCCCAGCATGATATCCAGCCGGCGGAAGTCCGATACGGTAGGGATGCCCGTTTCGGCCGCGATGGCCGCGCCGTCTCCAATCTGGTACATAATCTTCTTGCCGGGCTCGTGGAATACGGTGGATCCATGGGAGGCGATGATATCCGGTTTCACGCCAAATTCGGCCATGAAATCATTGACCCTTTGTCCCAGGAACCGGCCATAGGCGCTGTGGAAAGCCACAAACTCGTAGGCGCTCATGTTCTGGACGTCCTTGCCCAGCTTTTGCTTGAGCTCTGCCGGGTAGTCGTATCCGCGGGCGCAGTCAATATGGAAACTCCACTTGCCGTCTTCCAGGGTAAAGGTGGCACAACACACATCCAGGCCGTCCACGGAGGTTCCGGACATCAGGCCGATACTGGTCATTGTTTTGGTCATTTTTTTCTTGCAGTTTAATCTGTACAAATTTATAAAAAAGTTTTATAACTTTGTCGCGTCAATGTGGATTAGCAGTCATAAGGCTTTCCGGTCGGCCGCCCTTCTGGCGGTGATTCTCCCGTTGGTGTTTGCAGCCCCCTATCATCATCACGATCACGAGGCCGCAGAAACCGACACCTGCGACGCCTGTCTGCACCACCGTCCCCACAACGCCCACCTCAGCAGCGATACGTCCATCCAGGACTGTCTCATCTGCCAGATCCTTTCCGTGCAGTTTACGCCCGGGAAGCAGAGTGTGGTGCGCTTGTTCCGTTCGGTGGTAAACAAAGTCTTCACGGAACCGGTCAGTGCATCGGCCTGCTTATTCACTCCCTCTATCCCGGCCCGTGCCCCTCCGGTAGCATTCTGTTTCTAGAATATTAGCCAAACGGTCATCTGACCAAACGGTAGAAGAAAATTATTTTTCGAGACGGTGCTCGAAAAACCAATTATCTTCTGCTTCATCAATCAGCACATTGAAACAGAATGAAATATAAAGCAATATTTGTGGCATTGCTGTGTGCTTGCACGGCAATGAATGCACAGGAGTTGCCGGACTCCTCCGACCTCTTTTTCCGGCATCTGGAACTGAATGAAGTAGTGGTAACCGGCCTGGCCGGCGATACCAAAGTCAAACATACACCCGCTCCTATCTCGGTGATTCGGCCCGGAGATCTGATGGGGCGCGCTTCTACCAATATCATTAATGCGCTGGCGGCCGAGCCGGGTCTGAGCTCCATTACCACCGGCGGCGGCATCTCCAAGCCCGTGATCCGCGGACTGGGTTATAACCGCGTGGTGGTGGTGAACGATGGCATCCGTCAGGAAGGCCAGCAGTGGGGAGACGAGCACGGCATTGAAGTAGACGGAGCCTCTGTGCACTCCGTAGAGATTCTCAAGGGACCGGCCTCGCTCATGTATGGCTCTGACGCCCTGGCCGGCGTGCTCATCTTCCAGGGCATGCCCAATGCGGCGCCCGGTACGGTAGAGGGCGATGTAAGTACGGAATATCAGAGCAATAACAACTTGTTTGCTTACTCGCTGGCGGCAGCAGGCAACCATAGCGGCTGGATCTGGAATGCCCGTTTCTCGGACAAATATGCCGGCGCCTACCGCAACCGTTTCGATGGCCGCGTCCCCAATTCCGGGTTCCGGGAAAGGGGCGGATCGGCCCTGTTTGGCAAGAACGGCTCCTGGGGCTATTCCCGCGTGCGGCTGAGCTATTATCACCTCACACCCGGCATCATCGAGGGCGAGCGCAATCCTGAAACCGGCGAGCTGGAAGGCGACGCCTTTGGTTCCAGACCGGGTCTTCCTTTCCAGCAGGTTCGCCACTATAAAGTGGTGTCCGACAACACTTTCCGTCTGGGCAACGGCAACCTCAAGTTCATCCTGGGCTGGCAGCAGAACCGCCGGCAGGAGTTTGAGGAGAGTGCCCACGAATGCGGACTGGACTTCAAACTGAATACCTTAAACTATGATCTTAGATACCAGGTAGAGTTCCCGGCCGATTGGAAAGCGGCATTCGGTGTTGGCGGCATGTACCAGCGCAGCCAGAACCTGGGCGACGAGTACCTCATCCCGGCCTACCGCCTGCTGGATGCCGGCCTCTTTGCCACCGCTTCCAAGCAGCTGGGAGACTGGACCTTCTCCGGCGGTGTCCGCATGGACCTGCGCCGCCTCCACAGCGAGGCTTTGGAAGGCCGATTCGAGGACTTCCGCCGGACGTTCCCGGGCTTCTCGGCCAGCCTGGGCGTGGTGCGTCCGCTGGGCGAACACTTCACCGTCCGGGCCAACATAGCCCGCGGTTTCCGGGCACCCAACCTCTCGGAACTGGCGTCCAACGGTGAGCACGAAGGTACCCTGCGCTACGAGCTGGGCAACAAGGACCTGAAGCCCGAATACAGCCTCCAGGGAGACCTGGGCCTGGATTTTACCTCCAAGTATCTGTCTGTGAAAACGGCCTTTTTCATGAGTCGCATAGACAACTACATCTTTGCAGCCCGTAACGGCCAGTACGAGGAAGACCTCCCCGTGTACGCATTCCAGAGCGGTCTGGCCCATCTGAAGGGCGGAGAAGTGGTGGTGGATGTCCACCCCATCCACAGCCTGCACCTGAGCAGCGCCTTCTCCTGCGTCTTTGCCAACCAGAGCAACGGAGACTATCTGCCCCTGATCCCGGCCCCGCGCCTGTTCTCCGAAGCTAAGTATGAGTTCTCGCACGGCGGCAAGACCTTCAACAATGCCTTCATCGCCCTGAATGTAGACTGGAACCTGGAGCAGAACCGTTTCTATGCCAAAGACAACACCGAAACCGCCACGCCCGGCTATGTACTGCTGGGGGCATCTGCCGGTACGGACATCGTAATCAAGGGCAAGAAGCGCCTCTCCATCTACCTGATTGGCTCCAACCTCACGGACGTGGCCTACCAGAACCACCTGAGCCGCCTCAAGTACGCAGACGTCAACGCCGTCACCGGCCGCCGCGGCGTCTTCAACATGGGCCGCAACATCACCCTCAAAGTGGAGGTTCCGTTCTAATGACTCCTAACAACTAAACAACGTGGCAGCAAGCAAAAAACGCCAAAAGTGCTTGCTGTCACGTTTTGCTTGACGCCGCAGCCGACGAAAAACGCCAAAAGTGCCGGCTGCGGCGTAAGGAGCACTTCCTGAAGGAAACAGGCTATTTAAGGTCAGAGAGCCAGCGGAGCATTTCGGACAGGGCTTCCGGTGCGAAGGTTTCTTCAATGTCACGGTACTCGGTGGCGGCACCGGTGGCGCAGTGCTGGAAGAGGTGGTTGACGCCTTCCACGGGCACCAATTCAGCGCCGGCCGGCAGGCCGCTGCGCAGGGCGTCCAGGTTGGTGGTGCACTCCACCTGCGTGTCCTTGGTGCCGTTGAGGGCCAGGACCGGGCAGGTGATGCCGGGCAGCAGAGGGCGCACATCCAGGGCCAGGAAGTACTTCATGTAAGGGGTCATCATCTGCATTACGGCAGCGGAGTAGTTCTGCTTGAGGGCCTCCGGAAGGTCTGTATTCTGGGCCGAAGGGGCAGCCTTTCCGGCTACACGGGCTTCAAAAGCCTCACCCAGGAGCTTGCAGTAGGCGTTTACCGTAGTCTCCGGGAAGCCGGCGGAGAGGAAGGTGATGCGGTTCTGCCAGAGCAGGGTTTCGGCCCCGGAGACCACCATGCCGGCGAGGCTTACGACAAAATCGGCCTTCTTTTCGGCAGCCAGCATGAAGGCGATGGTGCCGCCTTCGCTGTGGCCGATCACGCCAACCTTGTCAAAGCGGCCCCGGAGGAGTTCGATGCCGGCCAGGGCGTCGTTCTTGAGGTCCTCGGTGGTGCAGCTGATGATGTCTCCGGTGGGTTCTCCAAAGCCGCGGTCGTCGTAGCGGAGGGTGGCTATGCCGGCCTTGGCAAAGGCATCGGCAATGACGGCAAAGGGCTTGTGCTCATAGATTTCCTCGTCCCGGTTCTGGAGGCCGCTGCCGGTGACCATGATCAGGACCGGCGTCTGGCGGGTATAGCCCTGCGGCAGGACCAGCGTGCCTTTGAGCACGGCCGATCCGTTGGTGAAGGATACTTCTTCCTGAGCATACGGGAAGGGACCCTGCGGGGTCTGGGGCCGGTTGAGTTTCTCTTCTCCGGGGGTGAGGGTCATGGGGAAGGACATCCCCATCTGTTTGAAGGTTCCGTTGATCTGCGTTCCCAGCCACTGGCCTTCATAGGAAGCGCCGATGGAAGGGACCTTGACGATAACCTTGCCGGTTTCCGTGCGCTCCACCTGGATGGGAACGCCTTTGACGCCCTGGTCCGGGGAATCTATGGTGGGATTTTCCTCGTTGAGGTGGAATACCAGGGCCAGTTTGGTTCCCTGCACATCCAGCTTGCCGGACCAGGTGCCGGTCTGGGCCAGAGCCAGGGTAGAAAGACTCAGTAACAATCCTAGGATAAGGGTTCGTTTCATATACAGAGGTTTTTTAGTCTTTAATCTCTACGCCACCGAAACCTACGTTGCCGGTGATGGTGAGGAGGGGAGAGCCGGTGGTAACCTTGTAGCGGCGGTCGTCCTTGACGCCTCCGAAGCCGCTGCTAACGGCAATCTGGACGGCGAGGTTCTCCGGAACGATGATGGTGGCGCCTGCGAAGCCCACGTTGAGGTCTACAAAAGCGCCCTCGGCGATATCGGCCCCGCGGAAATCCAGGATGAGGGCTCCGAAGGACGTATGGACATCGGCCCCTTCAAATTTTTCTCCGCGGAAGTTGATTTCCTGCTTTCCGAAGGAAGTCTCGATGCGGCGGATGTTCTTGCCGTCCCGGGAGATGGTCTTTTCCTCGCAGATTCCCTTCTGGAAATGGCCGCAGTTCCTGAAAAACAGGATTTTAAGGCCGAAAGCAACGATCATGAAGGCCAGGAGCAGCTGCCACATCATATTCCAGGTAATGACGTCCCGGGTGGCCAGCAGAAGCAGTACGCCCACGGCAATGCCGATGCAGGGACCCAGTTTATCCCGGTCGGTAAACAGGCCGAAGATGGCGGGGACGATAATGAAAAGCGTCCACCATCCCTCGGTGGAAAAATCAAAGGAGAGGATGCCCAGAATGTTCAGGGCCCAGAGGATACCGGCGGCAATCAGAGCCAGGCCGAGGACAATTTTGACGGATTGTTTCATAGTCTTCTTCTTCTTAATGGCTTTACAAATATACTTAAATAAAGTTGGAAGATGTCCTAATTTGTGCTAATTTTGTATCCCGGTTACGTCTAATCGGGTTTTTTTATGTCCATGAGTTTGCAGGATACGAGCCTTCTTTATGTTGGCTCCGCCCAAGACACAAACATTTACGAGCTACAGGCCCCTGAGCTTGAGAATCGGTACTTTGTTGTCAGTGCTCCCGGAACGCGCCATCTGATGGCTTTCCCCGAGGTGGTGGGCTACGATTCCTACCTTTCCATGCTCCCGGCAACCACGGACGCCCTCAGGTATAGATATTCCCAAGGCGGGGAAGAAGACGTGGACATTCTCACCATCCTGCGCGGAGGACTCAATTATCCCGTGGAAGAAGCCTGCTACCGCAGTGGTATACGGGTAAGAGACATCCACTTTGTCTCCTGCGAGCGCATCATCGAAGACCATGTAATCACCGGTCTGGAGATTAAGTACGAGAAGCTGCGCGTCAAGAAAGACTGCACGCTGGTGATTGGAGACATCATTGCCACCGGCGATACCCTGCGCCTGTGCCTGGACCAGGTGGTGGACCGTTTCCGCCGCCGCGGAGGCAGTCTCCGCAAGATTGTCTTCTTCACGATAGGCGGCACCCGCGCCATTGACCTCATGGAAAAGAAGACCCAGGAAATCCGCGCCATCTTCCCGGAATTCGAGGGCTTTGAATGCTATTTCTACGAGGGCATCTTTACCGTGTATACGGATAAGGGCGCCACAGGCATCAACGTGCCCGATATTGACTTTGGCTGGAAGGGAGGCATTGTGTCTCCGGAATTCCGCCGCTACGTGATGGACCATCCGTACGCCATTCTGGAGAAGTGCATCATCTACGACGGCGGAGCCCGACGCTACGAGATTCCGGTCCACTTCCACGAGGCACTGGAGTATTGGGAAGGCGTCTGGGGCCGGGCCGATAGGATTAACCCCGTAGAGCTGGTAGGGGAGAAGTTGGGCTACGACAAGCCGCTCTCCTATGAGCAGTGGCTACAGGTGACCCATTTCGGGGCCTTGAAGGACGAAAGCCTCCAAAAGCTCTGGGCCGATGAGACCCACCTCCTGGAGAACGCCGCCGCCCTCTCCATCGAGACCATCGCCATGCAGCGGATGAATGCGATTAATACATTACTCAACAAATATGAATAACAACAAGACTCACGATGCGGACTATACCAACATACCGGTAGACAAGAAAGGCCGCAAAAGCAATTTGAGCATGTTCATGGTCATGCTCGGATTTACGTTCTTCTCTGCCAGTATGTGGGTGGGCCAGCAGTTGGCCAGTGGTCTTACCTGGTCGCAGTTTATATGGGCTATCCTTCTGGGCGGCCTCATCCTGGCTGCCTATACCGGTGCTCTGGGCTGGATTGGAGCCGAGAGCGGCCTTACCCTGGATATGCTGGCCCGCAAGAGCTTTGGCACCAAGGGTAGCTGGCTTCCCAGCGCCATGATCAGCTTTACCCAGACCGGTTGGTTTGGCGTGGGTCTGGCCATGTTCGCCATCCCGGTGGCCAAGGAAATCATGGGCCTGGAAGTAACGCCGGACAGCATGCCCTGGGAAGGATATCTGCTGGTATTCTTTGCCGGTGTCCTGATGACGGCCAGCGCCTACTACGGCATCAAGAGTCTTACCATAGTGAGTTATATCGCGGTTCCTGCCGTAGCCATCCTGGGTACGGTGGCCATGATCCTGGCGGTCACCCGCGGGGATACCGGCCTGGTGGAGCAGTTCTCCAAGGGCACCAAGGACCTGGGCATCATTGCCGGTGCCGGCCTGGTGGTGGGCAGCTTCGTCTCCGGCGGTACGGCCACGCCCAACTTCACGCGTTTTGCCAAGAACGGCAAGGTGGGCCTTCTGATTACCGTTGTGGCCTTCTTCCTGGGTAACAGCCTCATGTTCCTGTTCGGTGCCGTTTCCAGCATCTACGCAGGCGGTAACGATATCTTTGAGGTGATGCTCAACCTGAACCTCTTCTACCTGGCCGTTCTGGTGCTGGGCCTCAATATCTGGACCACCAACGACAATGCCCTCTATACCGCTGGCCTGGGCCTGAGCAATATCTTCGGCCTGCCCAAAAAGGCCATGGTGATTACTTCCGGTATCATTGGCACCCTGGCTGCTGTCTGGCTGTATTGGAATTTCTGCGACTGGCTCAACGTCCTCAACTGCACGCTCCCTCCTGTTGGCATCATCCTCATCCTCCACTACTTCACACACCGGGGCAAGGAAGAAGAGGAAAAGGTGGTCAACTGGAGCGCTGTTGTGGGCGTGATCGCCGGTGCTGTGGTGGCCAACCTGGTCCACTGGGGCTTCGCCTCCGTTAACGGAATGCTGGTTGCTTCCCTCTGCTGGGGAATCGGCCAGCTGATTGCCAAGAAAAACTAGTCTGAATAGGGACTGATTGTCCAGGTGGTAGGAACGGCTCCGATGGAGATATTGGCTACGTGCAAGCTGTTCCAGACGTCCACCATCGATTCCGGGCAGTAGAAGGTGCCGGAAGTGTTGATCATGTCCTTGGTCCCCGATCTTACCAGCCATTTGTCGACAGCATTTTCCAGGTCTGCTTTGGTGGCACCGCGAAGATTGCATTTGACAGAAGTCAGGTTGGGACAACAGCGGAAGATACCGGAATAGCACGCATCGGCCACGGTTTCAGACGGTAAATCGGGCGGCGTGAGCAGATTGACACAGCCGCGGAACATATTCTTGTAGCAACGTGCATTCACCGTGGAAGGGAGAATGAGCGGATTTGTAGAATCGATGGCAATGTCCGTATTGTTGGCATCGGTTCCTTTGGAGAAAGCCCCGTTAAAGGCGTCCTCGGGCATAGGGGTGTTGTCCGAATATTCGTCTCCTGCAATCAGGCTCATGATATGGCCGGCAATGTAGACCTTCGTGCCCTCTGTTGTAAAGATGGGTTTATTGTTGGACCCATTGTATAAGTTTTTATAGTTGGACTTATTCCCCTTGAAGCAAAGATCCTGTCCGGCATTGAGAGGAATGTCGGCTTCCTCGTTGTATTCTGTCCATGTATCTCCGCCGTCCGTGCTGTATTTGAGGCCGTCTCCAGTGTGATTAAAGTGTACCGTGGTCCCGTTCTGGATGGCGATGATCCGGAATCCTTTGTAGTCCAGCGTAGAACGGTTGATGGTATAGTAATTATTGGCCTGTAGCTGCGTGTTGGCGATATGCTGGAACACTTTGGATTTGTCATTTCCCCAGGAAAGGGTGAGACTGGCGCTTTGAAGGGATACTTCGCCTCCCTTGAAGGCCGTTACAAATTGCAGCTTTCCATCCTGAAAGGCACTTACGGTAGAGCTCCAGAGGGACTGGCCGGCACTGGAGAGCTGGGCAGTTACATTGTTCCCTGCCTTCACCTCATTACTGCTCATTCGGATGTTGAAAATCAGGAAGGAGGAGTTTTGAGCCAGGGAGAAATCGTGGCTGCCGAAAGTGCTGACCTGGGTGAAATCGCTATAGTACTTGACGGCAGTAGCAAAGTCCGGAGCGTATTGGTCCGTAGGGTATTGTGTGGCCGATATCCGTCCGTTTTCCAAGGAATGGATGCGGTCATTGTTGTTCACCAGGGTTACCTTTACCGGTGTGTCGTCCGATAGCTCAAACTCCTCACTGCAATACAGGTCTCCTTCAAACAATGCGGTGCCTGTGCCGGCGCCGGCGGTCAGGTAGAGAATGCCATATAACTGCTCCGGATCCTGGGTGGAGGCCATATACAGCCGGTCCGTCTCCTCAAAGACATAGTGGTTTCCACCGTCTACCGTGGCGCGAGTCTGGGCCTGATTTCCCACTTGGGCCTTGTAATGGATGGTCCTGTACGTTGTGGGCTGCTCCAGCTCCCGGGTGCAGGAGAGGAGGAAAGCCGCAAAGAGTATCGGCAAGACCTTATATATGATGTCCTTTAGCTTCATTACAAATTACCTCCGTTCTGGGGATCATTATCAAAGTGGCTTCCGCCACCCGCCTCATTGGAAGAAGCGGTGTTATGGACGGCGCGCACAAAGTGATAGCGGGCGCGGGAATGGTGGTATCCCTGCGTGGAACCAACATACAGGGTGTTGGCGTCCCGGAGCATGTTGAACGTGGCCCTGGCGTTGTTGATATTGTTGTCTCCGCTGAATTGGCCCAGGTCGATCATCTGGCCATTCCAGAAGACACCGTCCTGGTCAAAGCGGTAGTGCTGCTGTTTGGAAATGTCCGGCTTGCCATATTGCTTGCCACTGGCCGTCTGCTCCATAAAACCGGTTCCTGCTCCATACTGGAAATTCTTGTAATTGAAGCCGTTGGAGCTACCGTTCGAAGTGGAGAGGTTCGGGCGCAGCCAGTCTTCTCCGCTGGTGCTGTTGCCGTCGTGAGCGGGGAAGTAGATGTGGTAGACATAGGGCATGGTCATGCCGGTTCCGTAGTCGGTTCCGGTGAGGCCCACGCTGATGAGATCGTCTCGGCCAATGGTGAGGTTGTCATTTCTGCTTCCGTTATCGTTGTTCACCTGCAGATACGTGCAGCCGGATACGTCCATGTTGGCCTCGATAAAGTCTCCGGAGAAGAAATCCAGGTTGTTCACTTCCTGCGGCTCCCAGAGGACGGAAATGTCGCTGGAGGTGTGGTAGTCCGTTCCGGTGATGCCGGGGTTGGGCTGGTAATTCACCTGCAGGATTTCCATGGAGGCAATTTCCGAGCGGGTGGTCTTTCCGTCGGAGACCACTTCCAATTGGAAGGTGTAGGTGCCGGGAGTGAGCACTGGAGCGGTTCCCGCCTGGCTGGAGGAGGTCCTGTACTCGTAGGGCTGGAGGAGGCTCAGATGCGTCTGGGTGCTGTTGCTTTCGTTGAACAGAGAGACGGTCCGGGTGATGCCTGCAGGATCCAGCACTTTCAGGGTCATCTTGGTGATGGGCGTGGCCGATGTGGCCGTGGCCAGGATGGGGAACGGAGGATTCTCGGCATCCTCGCTGTAGGTGCAGGGCAGCAGGCGCAGGGAAGTGAAGACGGGGGAGAGCAGGGTGATGGGAGCTTCAAACACCTTGGGAGTGGAAGAAGCGTAATTCTGTACAGATACCCGCACGGACATGTTGCCCAGGATAGGAAGCACGTCGTAGTTGGGGAGGTGACAGACTACATCCCGGCGGAAGGTAATGCCGGAGACCGACAGTCCTGCCGGCGTAATGGGAAGGGTCTCCTCCAAACCGTATTCCGTCATATAAACCAGGGAGATATCCAAGTTCCGGATGGCCGATCCCAGGGAGGAGATATTGATCTGGACGGTCATGTCCTCGTCGTGGCGCAGGTGGCTGCCGTCTTTTACGGTGACAATACCGGTAATGACTCCGGTCCGGCTTTCGTCGCGGACGCAGCGGAGTCCGGTCATCCGGTAATTCTCGTCTACCAGGGCCACGCGGTTATTCTGTTTGGACCAGCCAATCTTCTGGGTTTCGTTTTCTACGGGGTTGATACCCAGCTTTCCGTGGGAATAGTAGCTGCGGCAGGGATAGGCCTTGCCGTTGTTCCAATAGCCAGTGGGCAGCAGGCGCTCCATCATCAGCATTTCCCGCATGTTGGGAAGGCGGTATCCTTCAGGGCAGTAGTAATTGTGCCCCTGGGAAGTGATAGCGTTGTTCATCACCTCTTCGTCCAGGATGGCGCCCGTTTCTTCCGGATACTTGGCGGGGAGGGCTCCGTCGGCGTATCGGTAGTCGGTAGGATTTTGCGCAACCAGCTCCTGGTATACGTCGTTGTGGATGGAGAACTCGTCGTGGTAGGGGAGATCCTCCGCGGTATATTCGCGGATGGAGGCAGCGTTCAGGCGGGAGAAGCGGATGGTGTAGGTTCCGTCCTCGTTGGGGAGGGCTTTACCGTTGGCGTCCGCACCGGCGGGGAACTCGTAGTATTCGTCCACCAGTTTCTCGTAAGGGGCGTAAGAGATGTCCTTGAGAGCACCACCATCCTGATAGGTGCCGATATTGCGCACGCAACGGATGGAAGAGACCTTGTTGCGTTCATTTTCCGTAAAGGGAACTCCATTATAGTCGGCCCAATTGAAGAAAGTGTAGTCGGATTTTGTACAGCCTTCTTCGGCACGGATGATGTTGGGGTTCGTGATATTATCTCCCGTGCTGGAGATGACCCAGGAACGCCATTTGGTTCCGTCGGAGGTGTTGGCTGCATCCATCGGATGATACAGACGGGCCGAAGGAGTGAGGGACTCATTGCCTACCCACATGCCCACCAACTGGTCGATGGAGGCGATGTACCAGCGAACCTCGTCCGGGTCTATGACGCCGTTGAAGTTGTTGTCACGGTTACGGGTGAGGCAGGAATAGGCCATGAAGGCGAAGTCATTGTCATGGACGTCCTTGTCGTATTTCAGTTCCGGAGTATTATTGGAGACGTTGTACTCCAGGAAGGTATCCCAGGACGGCGTTGCCCCTGTGTTCAGTCCCCAGATGACAGCGGTGTTGATGCGCCCGTTTTCGCCATTTTTAATATTACCGGTAATGGAGCGGGTAAAGCCCACTTCCGTATCGGACGGCCACCAGGGCCACTGAATCTGACTTCCGTCTTTTCCCACACGCGTGCGGTACTCCATTTCGTCCAGGTGCTCCGTGCCCCAGATGGTGTGAAGGTCCGGAGAGTAGATGTTGTAGAAAGTCTGGATAGACTGCTGGATGATGGAGTTGTTGGCCAGGATTACATCGCTCTTGCGGTCCTTGCTGTACTTGGTTTCGGAAAGGATGTGCAGTTCGCGGGGCGGCTGGTTTACAAACTGGCGCCACAGGTCCGGATTAGGGGCAGGGAAGTTGGAAAGCTCAGCCACCGTAGTCGGCTGGTATTCGCGAGGGTCGTACTCGTAGTAGAACTCGTCTACATAGGCCGTTACGTGGATGACGTTGTTTTTATAATCGCTGCTTCCCGGGTTATTCGTCTCTTTCTGGGTCTCGTTTACGATGTATTTAACCAGCTGCTTTACGTCCATCAGGGCGGGACGGGGATCGCCGCTATCAGGTGTCCAGGCCGGGTCATAAGCCACCCATCCGGCTCCGGTGCTAGTGGGATAGGCCTTTCTGTTCTCCGTATATTCGCCGTTGATGACATCGTTCACGGCAAACTTGACCCACAGATAGTCCTTGCACTCTCCTTCGCCGCCCGTGCTGAAAGGAGTCTTGATATACCAGGAGATGCCGCTCTTCAGGTAATCCACGCTGTATTTGAAGATCAGGTCGTGGTATTCGTAGTGGGAGTCGCAGTTCACAATCCCCTCGGCTACCAGCAGCAGGGAACCCTCCTGGCCGGGCTGGTTTTCCGTATTATTGTCCACCTCCACATAGATGCTCTTTGTATTTTCTATGGTGATATTGTAGGTGTAGCAATGATTGCGGTTCACGGTGTAGTCGTTGGGGCCATAGGTGGTAAAGTCTCCCAGGTGTACCGTATATTCTGCCTTGGAAGTAATGGCCTGGGCAATTTTGCCGGAGTCCTCCATGATTTCGCTTACGCCCTTAGAGGTAAGGCCCAGGACCATGTCAAACCACACGTAGGTTCCTTTCTCGGGAGCATAAATCCAGTCGCCGTTTTCTACATAGCCCTCTCCGATGTCTGTCTTAACCTGCTTCTCGCGGTCGTGATAGTGGGTTGCGTCGTCGACGCCGTTCTGGAAGTTCTCCAGCATGTAGAAGGTAAAGACCTCCCAGGAGCCATTTTCGTCATTCTCGGTCCCGTCAAAGAAGGCTTCTTCCGTGGTGAAGAAACCCTCTGAGGAAGAGGCTTTGCGCTCGGCCGTGGTCGGTTCAAACAGGTAGCAGCTGGTGGGAACGTTGCATACCTTCCAGTTGCGGGAATAGGATCGGTTGGGATCGATATTGTCCGTGTTGTATTTGATGCGGAACTTAACCTTTGCATCTATGGTTTTCAGGAGAATCTGGCCGTCATAATAATTGTCGGGCAGGGTGCCCCAGGTGAGCTCTCCCGTATTGACATTTTCCATGGTCCCCATCATCAGGAACAGGTCGCTGCGGGTAACGATGTCCTGCTCCAGGGATACCTTGGCATCTTTCAGCTGGTCCAGTGAGCGGATGCCAGCCAGATAATCCACTACTTTGGTGGAGGTCCCGATATGGCTGATGGTGTTGGATACGTTGGCCAAAACCACCAGCGTGCAATTGGGTTTGGAGACGGTGGAGAGTTTGACAACACCCCGCGTGGTAACGCCTTTGTCATCCGTTTCTACATACCAGCCATCATTGTCGGTATCATTGATGAGCGTTTCCAAGTTGGATATTTTCTGGGAATAGGAGAAATTTCGGCCGTAGAACTTGTTGCCCTCCTGGTCAAAGAGAAGGACATACAACTCTCTCACGCAGGATTCGTCTGCCGCCGATGCTTCGGCCTTGGTTCCGATGTTTACATCCAGGAAATCGGGGGTGCCGAAGCCCAGTTTCAGGGTAACAGGCGTTCCTTCCGGGTAGCATTCGCCCGGAAGCGTTTCCTCCATCATCCTGGTACAGGATACCAGGGTGAGGATGGCCATCAAGAATATGCCTGCAAGCCTTTTCACTTTCTAATTAAACGTTATTTCCTGCGTTACGTCCGTCCAGCGGCAAACGCGGAAGTTAAAGGAGATGTCTTTATCGGCTCCTCTCTTGTTAATTTCAGTCAGGATGGTCAGGTCCTGGTTTCTCTCCAGGGAGAGGATGCTCTCAAAGGTGCTCAGGTCCTGGACCGGAAGGTTGGTGTTGTTGTACACCGTCTCTCCCACTTGGAAGTGGATGTCGCAAAGGTACATCCGGCCGCCTTCGGCCTGGGTGGGAGCCGGGCTGGGGAAAACCAGTACGGGGCTGGTGCTGCCGGTTTTCCCGGCCTCCATGCTGATGCTCTGGTTCTCGCAAAGGACCAGGTCGTCCTGGTCGGCGTTGTCACGGGTATAATAGTCCGTGGCAGCGGGGAAGAAGTACCCCTTGAGGGGGTTCATTTTCTTTAAGGTAATGGTGCAGTTGGCCAGGGTGAGATCCTCTTCCGTCTTGTTGTTGAAGGAAAGGCTCACGCGGGCCACCACCCGCTTCAGCTCCAGGTCAATCTGCCCGTTCTCGCTGGTCAACAGCTTCAGGGTTCCCTTGGCCGAAAGAGGCATGGGATGCTCTGCATCAAAGGTTAAGGCCGATGTGCGGCTGAGGAACAGGGCATCCAGCTCAGAAATGGTGGAAACCGATGCTAGGCTGGCGCTGAGGCTGGGATCGCTGGAGTCGGAAAGCCAGGAATGATTGGCCATTACGTACACCGAATAGGTTCCCTTGCCCGGGCTCTCGATGGAGATGGTAGCCTCCGTAGCCGATGAAGAACGGCACTGGCTCTTGTAGGTGTCATTCTCCTGGGAAGGGTAGGTGGCCAGAATACTGCCGTTGCTGCTGGCCAGTGCGATGAAAAGGTCGGGTTTGCCCGCTGCGATCTCCCGGATACCGCCGCCATCGGCCGGGGCACCGTCTCCCGGCGTAGCGCGGGTGAGCAGTTCCCCGGTAGCCAGCGTGAGGGTAATCTGTCCGCGGGAGGCGGGTATTTCTTCATGCTGGCATCCGCCGCCGATAAGAACCGACAGCAGCATCAGAAGGGCGATATGATTCCTGGAGAAGGTCATGAAATAATGAGACCGGGCGTTCCGGCTTTGACTTCGTCCCATGCGGTGGTGACCACATGGACGGTAATGCCTCCGCCATAGCGGATGTGAATGTTGTAAGTGTATTTCTTTCCAGGCTCCCACTCGGTGATCTTGGCACCACCCAAGGTGGTCATGTTGCTTAGGCGGATGGGCGTTTCAATCACTTCGCCGGATTCATCGGCGCCCAGGCGGTACTTGAGCATCAGGAGCGGTGCAAGGGAAAGGGGATTCAGGCTCTGCGGAATCATCATATTCCACACCGGCGCGGTGTCCCCGGCTGGATTGTGTGCCAGAAGAAGATCGGTGGTGTTCTTCTTTTTACTAAGATCCAGCCATTGTGCCTGCGGGGCACTGGACGTATAGGTAAACTGGACATCCGACTCTATGTAGAGGTTGCGGAAGCCGTATTCCAATACGGTGATAACCTGCTCGGGGGAGTCGTTGTAGACGGCCACGCTTACGGCGCTGAGGAAGTGCTCAAAATGCAATTCTACCGGGGTGCTCATGTCCAGGGTTCCCTGTGCATTGCTGCCCCGGTGGTAGCAGGCGGCCATCAGGTCGTACTGCGACTGGGTAGGATTGTATTTTACGGTTGCCGTAAGAGGGGTGTTGGTCTCGAACGTAATATCGTCGGGACCGGAAATTCCCAGGAAATCATATCCGCTGGCGTTGGAATCCCAGAAACGGAGGGGGCTGTACTGCCACCGGTCGTAAATATTCTCTACCAAGTCGCCGGAAAAGACCGAGGAGCGCGTTCCGTCTACGGTTTTGGTGCCATAGACCCGGAATTGAAGCATCTGGTCCCCTGCGCTCAGAGGAGCCGATCCTTTGGTGGCATCATCCTGCAGCAGGGAGCATCCGGCCTGGAAGCAGATGGAATTCTGCTCCTGGGCCGGATTGTCCAGCTTCGCGCACCCTGCCAGAAGCAGGGCGCCCGAAGCCATAGCTGCTATGAGTATGATGCGCTTGCGCATGGATTAGTAAACGAGGTAGTAATGACCGGTTTCGGTGCTCCAGTCGTCAATGCTGGCCGTGAAGGTGATGGCGTTGGCATTGATGGTGATGTAGTAGGTGTAGTGAACACCGGGCATCCAGGCAGAGATACGGTCATTCTCCTTGTTGGCTTTTTCTGACTCACCCTCCTCGCTCTTGTCAAACTGACCGAAGTAGAAGGATTTATCGGAAAAGGTTATTTCATCTGCAGTCGCGTCTTCGCCGGTGGTAATCTTGTAGGAAATGGTAATCTTGGGGCCGCCATCCTTAGCAAGCTCCTGAGGCATCAATACGAGGTCGGTCAGAAGGTTGGAAGCATTTGCGGTTCCAACGCCAGCGTTTTTGGCGAGCGTAACGGTGCTGTTGCTATGGTAGGGAGCGACGGTAGCGTCGTTAACAGCAGAAGTAGCAGCCCAGCTGCCGACAGGGTTATTGCTGGCGTCATAGGAGCTGACGGTGAATGCACCGGTTGTCTTAATTCCGGAAACGGCGATGGAGGTTACTTCCACTTTGGCGGATTCAATGTCGGAGTGCTTTTTAACCTTGATGTCTACGAGCGAGCCCACGTGTTTGAACTTGAGTTCAACAGTTTTATTGTAGTTGGTCTTTTCAACATCCTTTTTTTGTGCAACCAGCAGAACTTCTTTCTGACCGTCGTAGGCGAGATTTTGGGAAACGAAATATCCGTTTTGGGCATACTCTCCATCAGCCAACTGATCCTTGGGATAAGCGGCAAAGAAAGTGTAATTGTCAAAATTGGAATCCCAGAAGCGAAGGGGAGAATAAGACCATTTGGTGCCGTCGAACTTGACATCCACGCCGTCGAAAACGGTGGTCTGGTTGGCGGGACCGGCATTCCACTTGAAGCCGTATACATCGAATTCATCATTGGCTGCGAAAGCGGTCTTAGCGGCCTTGGTCATGGTTTCGTTCCAAGTGCTGAACCCAATCTTGGGTTGGGCGTTTTCCTGGAGTTCGTAGGTTTTTGCGCAGGCGGCGAGGGTGAGGGCCGCTGCGGCCAGGATTACTACTTTTTTCATACTCATTAGATAGTTAAGTTGTTAATAATTATTTGTTTATAGTTTTTAAATTAAAATACAATGGTTGTTTCTCCGTGTTCCTCGCCCCATTCGTCAATGAGGGCATCAAAGCCGCCGCCGCTGCCGGGCGTACCTTCTTCCGGGGGAAAGTCGTTCACGTCCAGCGTGAGGTCTATGAGTCCGCCCAGGGGAAGGGCCCGGAAGGCGCTCGTTACATCAATGCGGATGTTCTTCCAGTTGCCGTTGGCGTAGCTTACGTTGAGCACCAGGAAGTGTTTTCCTTCGGAGGCCTGGGCCACGCTCTCGGGATCGTACGGATTGCATCCGGGAATGCCGAAGGTCATAAAGCGGCCGGCCATCAGGTCCCTGGACTTGTCATAATATATATCCGTGGGCACGCATACGGGCGTACGCGCGGATACGCGCGTAAAGAGGTCCACGCCGGCTGCTACGCCAGTGATGGCGCCGCCGCCGTTGCTGCCCACCACGCGGCCCTGGTTGTTGGCCAGGTGAATCTGGAACAGGTGGATATAGGTGGCGGGATCCATGACACCGCGGATGCGGAGGATGTACTTGCCGTCTATGTACTCGTAGTCGTCCAGATTGCCGCTGATCACTTCTCCCTGGTCGTACAGGACAAAGAGGCCGTCCGGCATCAGGGCCACGGCATCCTCGATCAGGGTATCATCGGCCTTGGTTTCTCCGTTGGTCTTCTGAACGTCCGTCAGGACGGATTGGGAGTCCTTGAGGCCGCTGGAAATGACGCGGGTGTTGCAGTGGATGGCTTCCAGCTGGTCCTGGTCGTCAAACAGGAGCGTCTCGGAGTCGTTGTTGTGGAACAGGAGGTCGTATTCTCCCACCGTGATGGGAATATTGGCCGCGGTTCCAAAGAAATTCTGCGTGTAGTGGGATCTGTGCTGGCCTTTGTCGTCCAGCGGATACACGTGGGCGCTGATGCTCACGGGCTCCGTGTAGCCCAAGGGGCCCAGAACCTCGGCGTTCCAGGGGAACTCCCACCGGGTCTTCCAATCTACCTGCCACATGAGGTTCAGGTTCACCTGGGTCTCCAGGATAATCTGGGCCTGCATAGGCTGGCGCAGGTGCAACTCCGGACGGATGCTGCAGCCGCTGGCCTGTGCACAGAGGACCAGGAGGACGAGGATATGCTTAAATCTCTGCATTACTTCGTCTTCCTCCTGTCTTTTTTCCAGAAATCAAAGCCGAACGACAGCCAGACGCGGGTGGGACCGCCCCACCAGAGTCTCTGGTTGCGTCTTTTGAAATCGGCCGGATCTCCGTAGTAGTCGTAATAATACCAGTTGGTGGCGTCATTACCCCAGACGTAGGGATCGTAGGCGCTGTAGAAGGCGCCGGCGGCCAGGCCCATATCCAGGAAGCAGTAGCGTCCCAGGGGCAGGCGGTACCCAAAGCCCAGGGATGCGCCCAGGCCTTCTCCTTCCCAGCCCCTGTAAGCGTCAAAGCCGATGCCGTAGCGGGCGGCATTCACGTTGCCCATCAGATACCAGCCGCTGCGGCGGGGTTCTGAAGGAGAACGGAAATAGCGGCGCGTCCAGAGGGTGATGTTGTTCACCTGGAAGTAGCGGTGGCTTTCCGGATGCTGCCACATGGGCCATTCTACGTCGGCTCCCAGGGTCCAGCGGCTGTTGCGGGGCATGATTTCCAGCGTGAAGCTGGGAATGCTGGTGAGGCCGTAGCCCGGGATGTAGGTGATGTCGTAGGGCAGGTTGGTGCTGATGGCCATGAATACCCGCTTCGGCTCCGTCTGAGCTTCTTCTGCAGATTCTGTGAGAAGGAAGGCGGCTTCCGGGGCAGCCATTACGGCGATAGTGTCCTTAGCGTTTTCCTTAGCCGGAAGCTCCTTCTCGGGTTTATCCTGCAGGTTTTCCTGTTCCGTTTTCTGAGGCTTTACGGTGATGAAGATGTCGTAGTAACGGAGGAGGCGATAATGCTCCCACAGGAGGAAGCGGTAGTTGTGCTCGCTGATCTTGGTGGCAATGTACAGCTTGCGGGTTTCGTTGTCGATGGTATCGTCGTCCAGAATGGCGAGAATCTGCTCAATGTACTCGGGTTTGAGTTTTTTGTCCGCTGCTACACGCTTGCGGAGCTCTGCCCAGGCTTCTCCTCCCACGGTTACGTGGACTTTGTCTTCTGCGCCCTTGAGGTAGGGGAGAACGGCGCTGGGGAATTCTTCTGCCCTGCGACGGCAGAGATCCTGGTTGAATTCGTACGGGCCTTCCGGAGAGGCGTAGACCGTTACGTCGATGGATTGGATATTTTCAGGGCCGATGGCTTTCACAGCCTTTGCCAGAGAGTCCAGATGCTTGTCGTTGTCCAGAAGCGTGTAGAAAAACTCGCTTTCGTTACGGGCAAAATGGAGACGGAAGTGTTCCTGCGCGTTTGCATTCGTGCAGAAAAATAGAATCAAAAGGAGCCCTACGGTCCTCAAAATGAGATTATTCCGTTTCAACGAAAACTGTTATTTTTAAGCCTCTCTTGACGCAAAAATAGATATTATTCTAGAATAATAAAATTTTTATTATATTTATTTTTAGCAAAAATTGTTGAATCTTGATATTTGATTTCATAAGAATTATTGTTCTTACTTGATTTCATAATGTTGCAGTAGGAGTACTTTAGTGTTTTTATATATAATTTGTAAATACTATTCTTAATAAGTTTTATACCTTTAATAAATATATTTATAAAGAAATTTTCGTTAATAATATTTTAAAATAATTTTTGCTCATTCAGAAAAATTTGTGTACTTTTGTCCCGTAAATACGGATTATGAAACATATTGCTCCTTGTTCATTCTTAGTATTTGGGCTTTTGGCGTTCTCCTGCAGTTCTTTACATAATGAGGCTGTAGAAGAGTCTCCGCGCACCCTAAAGCTGAGTTTTGACATCTCTGTGCTCAGAGACGGAGTAAAATTGGATGATGACACGGCAACTACGCGTGCGGCGGCAGATTCTTCTGCATCCGTTGCCAATATGTTAGCCACCATGGACGTCACCAAGCCCTTTGCCCTTATAGGTATAGAGCCCCAATCCCGCTCCCTGGTAATAGATAACATTCTTGTTAGCAGTGGAAACAACGGAAAATATGAGACGTTCCTGGACGGCGGCCTTCTGGAAATTCAGGATCCTCTTCTTTTCAGTGCCTATTATCCGCGCGTTAATACGATATCGTACGAGAATTCCCGCGAATCCTATTCTATTCCCTATGAATTAACGGAAACCGAGGCAGGCCCGCTCGTTTCCAAAACGGTGGAGCGTTCTTTCAATCTGCTCAACACCTTGCCTCTTGAGTTCTGCCATATCACCAACGATATCGGTTTCCGCATCTGCGACGTTACCTCCATTCCCCAGCTGCAGGGCCTTATCCATCTGCGCAAGCTGGTGGCTACGCACGTAGCATCGGCCGGCGTCTATGTGAATGACATCATCCTCAGCCGTGGCAACTGGAATTACCAGGGCTTTTACCGGGATGTAACCGTATTTGAAGGAGATGCCCTGGTGGGAGTAGGAAACGAAGGAAAGAAATATGTTGGAAAAGATGCCCTGGTAGACACCAAGGAAGCCAGCCATCGTTTCTACGCCGTGCCGGACCAGATAGAAATGGGCGTCCAGTACGTGGAAGTGCATTTTGACGTGGACGGTTTCTCCATCGAAGGAGAAAAATACGCCCCCATGCAGGACCAGGTTCTCAAATATATGATTTACGGGCTGCTCCCCGGCAACACCATGTCGCCCGGCAAGCAGTATACCTTCCATATCGGCCTGGATCTGAACTCCCTTTACCATCCCATCGATTTCTCCGCCAGTATTGATGGGTGGGAAACCAAGATTTATGAGAGTAATCAAGATTTCTGATCCTTCCCAATATGATTCCCATCTACGCACAAGAGTATGATTTTTCCTCCTGCCGCGTACTGGCAGTGGACGATATTCCCCTGAATCTTCTTTTGGTCAAGAAGATGCTGGCCCGTTTCAATTTCCAATTGGATACCGCTTCCAGCGGCCAGGAGGCCCTGGACCTGGTGGAACGCTCCAAGCCCAATCTGATCCTGCTGGATTTGATGATGCCCGGCATAGACGGCTTTGAAGTGATCCGCCGCCTCAAAGCCAATCCGGAAACGGCCGATATCCGCATCATCATCCTCACAGCCCTTACTTCCGGAGAAGATGTCTCCAAGGGCTTCAACATGGGCGCCAACGATTATATTATGAAACCCATCATCATGGAAAGGCTGCTTTCCAGCGTGGTTACGCAGCTTACCATGTATCAGAACGGTAAAAAGCAGTAGTCGTGCGCCGTATCCTCCTCATCGCGTGCCTGTTCCTGTGCCTGGGAACCCGGGCTCAGATTGTGAACCGGCTAAAGGTGGACCAGCCCACCTTCCTCAGGTATGCCCAGGCCCGCATGCAGGAATACGATCCCGCCAACCTGGATCTGGCCGATTCCCTGTACCAGGTGGGCGTGCGCTATGGTAATCTCCGGTACAAGTGCCTGGCCCTGTCCCTGGAAATGCCCGTGCGTTTTGCGCAAGGGGAGTACGACCGGATGGATGTGATAGCCGCAGAGCTCAAGGGCCTGCTGGGCAACCGAAAAGACTTGAGGGAATTCTACTTTGTAACGCTGAATGAGTATGCAGAATACCTCCTCCAGGCAGGCCGAACTTCGCAGGCGGTGCTGGAGGCCCGCTCCATGTCCCGCCTGGCCATGCAGGAGAGGAATCCGCTGGGACGTATGTATTCCTACCGCCTCATCGGCCTGATCCAAAGCTACCGAAACAATGCGTCCCAGGCGGCGGATAACCTCAAAGAGGCCCTGCATTTCTGCCGGGATGCCCGGGCAGAGCAGGAACTTCCCAATCTGTATCTCTTACTGGCCCAGGAGCAGATGAAAATGGGCGCCTTCGCAGATGCGCACCATTCCTGCTCAGAGGCCGCCCGATACCAGGATTTCTTCCCCGCCATGCGGGAAAAAGTTCTCATGACCCGCGCCCTCCTTTACCACGAGCAGGGAGACCTGGAGGCCTTTTGGGACTGTTACAACCAGGTTAAAAACGCCCCCGCTATCCTGGACGTGGTTTATCTCCGCTCCCGCGGAATGCTCAAGGAAGCGCTGGAGAGATCCAACGCCCTGGATTCCCGCCGGGACCGCCTGGAGCAGCAGCACGTCATCCAGGCCGATATGGGTTCCTACGCAAAAGCCTACAACAGCCTCTTGCAGCTGATGGAAGAAAAGGACTCCGTCTATCTCCGCATCCAGGACGAGGATATAGCCATCCTGGAGGCCGAAATGGACAACGCCCTCCTGCGGGAAGAGGCCGAGCGCCAGAAAACCCGCAACCAGTTCCTTCTGCTGTCGGGCTTCCTCCTGATGTTTGTGCTGGCTTTCCTGGCCGTCCTCATCCACCAGTGGCGCGTGAAGGACAACCTGGACCAGATGCGCTCCCAGCAAAATGCCCTTCTGGCGGCCCGCCGCGCATACCGGCAGGCCCTGAACGCCAAAGAGGCCGAAAATGCCCTGAAAATCAAGTACCTACAGAATAAAACGTACAACACAATATGAAAATTTCCTCCCTGTATCAGTATCACAAGCACGAGCTGCACGCCCTGTTCCTCTTTGTCGTGGGAGCCGGACTGTCGATGCTGGCCCTTATCCAGAGAATTCCCCAGCTCTGGGGCTTAGTGGGCGTATTCGTCCTCTCCACCGGTCTTTTTTATTATAGTCTCAAGTACACCTCGGAACTGGTGTACCGGAAGTACTACAAGGAAAGCTACGAGATTGAGCACGAAACCATTGAGGAAGAGATTCGCAAATCCATGTCTTCCCACCGTTACCAGGAGGCCGTGCTCAACCGGTATGGCAGCGCCTGCCGGGACCTGGGCCTCTCCCAGGAGCAGAGCGACTGGCTCATGACCCTTCTGATGGAAGAGAAAAGGAAAGTGGATGAAGAGCTGAACGCTCAGGGAGGAGGACAGATATGAGCCTGACACCCTATTTTGTCATCTGTGGACTGGTATGCGCCTTCTGGATGGTGGTGCATCACTTCCTGGCGTCCCGCCTGGATGCCTACAAGCTGCTGATGTACCTGATGGGCGCCGTATTCTTTGCGGCGGGAGGAGACGTCCTGCTGGGCTCTCTCACCGGATCGGATACCGTCAGCCACCTGGTGGTCATGACCTTTGCCCCGTCCATCATTCCGCTTACCTGGCTTTACTTTAACAAACTGGAAAGGCCTTTTCGGCCCGGTCCTATCCATTTTTCCTGGTTGCTTTTCCCGGCTGTTCTCCTGACGGCGGGCATCATCCTGGTAAGCCTGAACGGCCTGTCCAATACGGATCAGCTGCTGGAGAGGCTCCATTCCCGCATCCTGGTATTCCCGGATGATACCTTTGTGGGCCTGGAGAAGACCTTTTTCATCTGGACGGTGATGATTTTCCGGGGTATCATGGTTTTTGAAAGCGTCTTTCTTCTGGTATATTGCGTCCAGCTCATCCGAAAGAAACATTTCAAATTGTCGGATTGGACTGGTTTTCTGCGGAAAGGACATAAAATCCGTGTGCTGGAAATCCAGATGACCCTTTCCCTGCTGATCCTGGTGGGTTTTTCTGTCAAGATTTTCCTGTATGTTCCCTTCTATCGGCTGCATCCCGTGATTACGGTGGCCATCGTGCTGGTGATGTCTTGCTTCCTGTTCCTCTTTGGCCTGTTTGCCCTTTTTGGCTCCAAGGAGTCCATCTCCATGGAAGATGTAAGGTCGGCCCTCCGCTTCAATTATTCCCGGGAAAACCAGTCCCGTGTGTCGGAAGAGGTGGTGATGGATATGGTGGACAACCTGCAGGGACAATCCCTCACGCATGTGATCTCCCATATGGTGATGCAGACGGAAGGGGAGGAGAAACCTTCGGCCAGCAAGCCCTCGCTTACATCGGCCCTGTTCAGCAACAAGCAGAGCTGGGACGAAGGCACCCTGGTATTCCGTTTCCAGCAGCTGATGCAGGAAGAACTGCTGTTCCTGCGCCAGGGCCTTAGCCTGCAGGATGTGGCCGAAAGGCTGGACAGCAACAAGACCTATATCTCCAAGATGGTGAACCAGACCTATGGAATCGGGTTCCCGGAAGTGCTCAACATCATGCGGGTAGACTATGCCCAGCAGTATATGAGCACGCATGCCGATGAGTCCCAGGAGGATATCGCCCGGGCTTCCGGCTTCCAGAGCGCCTCTTCCTTCAACTCTACCTTTAAACGGATTACGGGATATACGCCCAAGGTCTGGGCTTCCCGAAAATAGAATGGCTGCTATGAATCGTATGAAGAGAATGCTCCTGGGGGCTTTCCTGCTGGCTCCCGGTTTCCTGTTTGCCCAGGGCAAGGGTGAGGCCGAAGACCTGTTTATCCTGTCTACCCATACGCCTTCCAGCGAGTGGGAGCAGATGATGATGGATCCCATTGTGCAGCTGAAGAGCCTGCGCCCGGAGTTTCATTTTGTGATAGAAGACCTGCAGTTGCTCTCACATAAGGATGTAAAGGCCCTGCAGCATACGGTGGACAGCATTCTCTCCTCCCGTCCCGCCCGGCCCCGCCTGGTGATGCTGCTGGGCGGCAGTTCATTTACCTATGCCGAAGATATCCAGAAACGCTGGCCCGGGATTCCGCTGCTCCTGGTGGGAGAACAGGACTATTACTGCGATATCAACTACACCCTCAACGGTCCCGGGGACCCCAATGCCCGTCGTGTCTTTGTGTCTTCGCTCAAGCACCGGGGATTCAACGTGTCGCTCATCGTGGCTCCTCCCATGTTCCGGCGTACGGTAGAGATGATCCTGCAGGTGCAGCCCCTTCTGAAGAAACTCTATCTGGTGGCCGGAGAAAACTATATGTCCAAGGAGCTGCAGTGGCGCCTGGAAGATTATCTGCAGATCCAGCATCCGGAGATTGAATACCATCCCATCATGTCCAGCACCACCTCCACGGACCGCCTCCTGTCCATTCTGGAGAGGGAGTCGGGTCCGGATATGGCCGTTCTTTTCAGTTCCTGGCTGGTTAGAAAGGACTATCTGGAGACGGTTTCCACCCGCCACAATACGGTTTCGCTCCTGGAATCCATTGCGCCGGTTTATACGATGTTCCCCAGCAATATGGAGAAGCATCCCAACCTGATGGGTTATTATGGTTTTCCCCTGGAGGAATACAACTCTTCTGTGAAACAATACATTATGGACGTGCTGGACAAGGGTATACAGCCCTCTGCGCAGCCCTTCCTGTATCTGCAGACCGGACATCCTACCCTGAACTACCGCGCCATGCGGCTTTATGGCCTGGCCACTTCCCGTATTCCGGAGAATGCGGAAGTCATCAACCGTCCCACCAGTTTCTGGAAGCTCTATAGGCGGCAGATCATGTGGATCGGGATTGTATCCTTCCTGGCCCTGATGGGCTTTATCATCATGACTCTGGTGCGCAGTATGCACCGGATGCAGAGGGCCCGCGACCTGGCCGAAAACGCCAACCAGATGAAATCGGCCTTTATCCAGAATATGACCCATGAGGTCCGGACGCCCCTGAACTCCATCATCGGTTTTTCGCAGCTGCTGGGCATGCCGGACGGCACCCTGGCGCCGGAGGAGAAGGAGGAGTACCTGGGCTACGTGCTTAACAACTCGCACCTGCTCACGATGATGATCAACGACATGATCAATCTCTCGGATATGGAGAATGGCCGATACACGGTGGAAATGGCCCCCACAGACTTGAACGAGATGACCCTGCAGGCCATCAAGGCTGTGGAAAGCCGGCTCCCGGCCGGCTCGCGCATTCTCCTAAAGTCGGGCATCGATGAAGATTCCCGCTATATCACGGACGGCATGCGTGTGCAGCAGATTCTCATTAATTTCCTCACCAACGCCTGCAAGAATTCAACAGAGGGAGATATCGTCCTCACCAGTTCTCTGGTAGAGAATCCCGGCTACATCACCTTCGCAGTGGCGGATCATGGCCCCGGCGTACCGGCCGATAAGGCAGAGCGCATCTTTGAACGCTTTGTGAAGCTGAACAGCAACAAGCAGGGGGCCGGCCTGGGCCTCAGCATCTGCCGGATGATGGCAGAGAGCCTGGGGGGCAAAGTCTGGTTGGACACCCACTATACAGTAGGTGCCCGCTTTGTACTCACGATTCCCAGAAAAGAATCCTAGTCTTTAGCGCTTGACTTCCGGCTGGACGTAACGCGTTCCGGTGAGAGCCTTCTCGGCATCGATGAACACGGGAGAGTAGGCAGGGGAGGTGTGGCGTCCCGGGACAATCTCTCCGTCCTTGGACGGACGCATGATCTGGTCGTTGTGCTTGACAATGAGGAGCTTGGCCAGTTTATCCCAACGTTTCATCATCTGGTCCGTGTAGGCGATGGTCTTGCGGGTGAGGAAGTCCGTGGTCTCGCCGGGGGTGAGCGTGGCTACCTTGGCCTCCACTTCGGCCTGATCGGCCTCATAGAAGTCTTCCAGTTCCTTCTGGGCTTCGAGGAGGTCTCCAATCATGGCGCTCCAGCGGGGATAGATCATGTTGGCTACCCAGTTGTTCATCCAGAAGGCGCTGTCAAAGCTGAACTCGGTGATGCTGTTGTTCTCGGCCCGGAAGGGATCGGGGATGCGGTTGATGCCACAGTATACGGGCACGTAGGCCACCATGGTGGCATCGTCCAGGTTGAAGTAGGTGATACCGCCCACGGCGTCGGGGAGCCAGGAGCGCATGCGGCAGACCATTGTCATACCACTCTGCTGGCAGCCGATAGGACGCTCACGGAACATGGCGGTGCCGTCGGAACTCTGGAAACGCACGGGCTGGTTGCGGTAGGGGGAAGCCCAGGGGCCGGCGCTCATATCGGCCGTCATGTCCAGGGCCGTGCCCTCGTAGTGGTCACGCATGTCGTTCTGGATATCGCGGTAGGTGATGGGCTTGTCGGGCTTGATCCAAAGCGGCAGGTGGTCAATCTCGCTCATGTCTCCGTTGATGAAGGGCAGAAAGGCGTCCATGGCCTCGGTGTCGTAGTGGTGGCGGAAGAAGCTCCATACGCGGGCCTCGCAAGCGCGGATCTTGCTGAAATCCATGGGACCGTAGGCTTCGCGGAAGCTGAAGTCCTTGTCGGCTCCGTCAAAGTAACCCTGCTCACGGGCAAAGGAGATTACGTCCGGGCTGTACATGCAGTCGCCGTTATCGGCCACGTAGAAGCCCAGTTTCTTGTCTATTTTCTTAGCCTGGGGGAACTGCTGGATGCGGCTGGAGTTGGCGTAGGCGCTGATGCAGTCGTCCGGTACGCGACGGGCCACCCAGACGGCGCCCTTGTTGCCTTTACCCTTTCCGATGAGTTCCATGATCCAGGCTTCTTCCTTGTCGCAGATGGCAAAGGATTCGCCGGTCTCGTTGTATCCGTATTCCTGCACCAGCTGATGCATCACCGCAATGGCTTCACGGGCCGATGCGCTGCGCTGCAGAGCCAGGTCCATGAGGGTGAAGTAGCCCAGCCAGCCTTCCGGATCCTGAAGCTCCCGACGGCCACCCCAGGTGGTTTCTACGATGGAGACCTGCTTCTCGTTCATGAGGCCCACCACAGCATAGGTGTAGGGAGCCTGGGCAATGTAATGGGTCTCGGAACCGGGGAAGAAGCCGCGGATGGCCAGCATCTCGCCGGGTTCGTGCTTGCCGGGGGCCGAATAGGACAGGCTGGAGGCAAAGCCAAAGCCGTCGCAGTTGTACGTGCAGATGACGCTTCCGTCGGCCGATGCTTTCTTACCCACGATGAGGTTAGTACAGGCGTCAGAAGGAGTGGACAGTGCCACCAGAGCGGCACTCAGAGCAACAAGAAAAAGTCGTTTCATATCTAATGTGTTTTGTTTTCCTATCTACAAATATATAGAATATTAATTACACAACCATCCTCCGGAAATTATTTTTCGGGACGGGGCCCGAAAAACCAATTTCCTCCGGATTTAGAATAGCTAGCCGTGAAATGGAAGTGTTTATCAATCAACGCTTTACACTAATCCTCCTCTCCAAAATGCGGAGGAAGAATTATACATCTAACTATTAATCAACCAGTTACATTTCACGCCAAATTTGGTCCTTATCATCGAATTCTCAAAAAACATCAATCATAAATCAAATTATTGTTAATTATTATGATTATTTGATATAATTATATAATTATTACAATATTTCTTGTCAATTATTACGATTATTCGTAGATTTGTGGTAAATGAAGTCGAAAAAGGGCATATTTCCCATTTCGGAGGGTCAAATTGTAATGACTTTCCGGGATCGGAGGCTGGTTTTGGCGCAAATGGAAGATGAGGGGGAGGTGATGGAGTGGCAGGGACCTTCCACCAGGGCCGAAAGGCAGGCGTGGGACGAGCTGGGCCGGTTGGCGCAGGAGATGGCCACGGAGATGAGGCGGATGGAGCAGGTGTGGAAGGACCGGGTGCCGGAGGGGGCCAACAAGGCGCAGAGGACGCTGGCGAGGTTCCGAAGGCTGGTGCAGAAGCACGCCCTGCAGGAGCGGAACATTGGGTTTTATGCCAGGCGGCTGCAACTTACGCCGCATTATCTGTGTGCCTTGATCAAGAAGACCAGCGGGCAGACGGTGATGGCTTGGGTCAATGCTGAGGTTATAAGGGAGGCGAAGGACCTTCTTCTGTCCGGGGAACTCCGGACACAAGAAGTGGCCCGGGAGCTTCACTTCCCGGACCACGCCTCGTTTACCAAATTCTTTAAACGCGAAACCGGCCTTACTCCGCAGGCTTTTCGTGCCGGTAAATCTTCCAGCCAATCATAGCCACCAGAATAGACATCAGCGGCGAGAGGATGTTAAACAGGCAGAAAGGTGCGTACACCAGGGTGGGTACGGACAGGATGGTTGCCTGCGTCATGCCGCAACTGGACCAGGGGAACAGGGGAGAGGTCACCGTGGCCGAATCTTCCGTGCTGCGGCTCAGCAGCCGGTTCTCGTAGCCCTGCTTTTCAAAGGTCTCCCGGTACAGGTTGGAGGTAAGGATGATGGAGAGATACTGGTCGGATACAATACCGTTCAGGCAAGTTCCCGTAAACACGGTGGAGGCTACCAGGCCCGTTCGGCCCTTGGCAAAGGGCGAAAGGAGGCGGGAGAGGTCCTGGATCATGCCGCTGGCCTTGAGGCTGGCGCCAAAGCACATGGCGCAGAGGATAAGGTACACGGTATTGAGCATACCCAGCATTCCGCGGCTGGAGACCAGGCGGTTCACGTCCGGATGACCCGTTTCCAGAGACACTGAATTGTAGATCATTTCCACCACACCCGTAAAGTAGATCTTGGCCTTGCTGCCTTCCGTTACGGCGGCGCCAATGCCCTTGACAATGTCCGGCTGGAAGATGATGGCCGCGGCGGCAGCGGCCAGGGAGGAAAGGGCCAGGACCATGATGGCCGGCCTTCTCTTCCAGATGAGGTAGGCGGTAAAGGCGGGCACCAGCATGAGCCAGGGCGTGATATGGAATTTATTAGCCAGCAGGGTGGAGTAGATCTCCATCTCGTTGCCGGACTGGCCTCCGTGCGTGAAGCCCAGCACCGCAAACACGATGAGCGTGATGGTGATGGACGGCACGGTAGTAAGCATCATATAGCGGATGTGCGTGAACAGGTCTACCCGGTTGATGGAGGAGGCCAGCACGGTGGTATCGGACAAGGGGGAGATCTTGTCTCCAAAGTAGGCGCCGGAGATGATGGCGCCGGCCGTCATGGCATCCGAGAAGCCTTCGGCCTTTCCAATGCCCAGCAAGGCCACACCCACGGTGGCTATGGTGGTCCAGGACGAACCCGTCATGAGGGAAACCAGGGCGCACAGCACGCAGGCGGTGAACAGGAAGACCTTGGGGTTGATAATCTGTACGCCATAATAGATAAAGGCCGGAACTACGCCGCTCATGGTCCAGGTGCCGGAGATGGCGCCTATCAGGAAGAGGATGATGATGGCGTTGGAGACGTCTCCTATATTGCCCTTGATGGCATCTTCAAAGGCACTCCAGGGCGTTTTGTACAGCCAGATGGACAGCGCGATGCATACGCCGGCCGATACCAGCAGAGCCACCTGCGAGGCTCCCAGGATGGAATCGGCCCCAAAGATGTAGATATCCAGGGCCAGGAGGAAGATGAGCACTCCGAGGGGGATGAGTGCTATGAGCGTTCTCTTGGTTGCGTTCATTTCTTGTTTTTGACCACGGCTACGTAGGTAAGCAGCACCACATTCATCATAAGGGAGTAGAGGATGGCGGGTATGGCCATCTCCTGATTGGCAAAGACAAAGGGGCTGGTGGCCAGGGCAATGGCCTGTGCGGCGTTCTGCATGCCCACTTCAATGTTCACGGTGCGGCGTTCGCGGCCGGTGATATGGAAGAGGCGGGACAGCCCGGAAGCGCAGCCGATGGCCAGCAGGATGAGGGCAGTGACGCAGAGGCCCACCTGGCCCAGATTGGCAAAGATGGTGCGGTAGTGCTGGGCAAAGAATACGGTGACCAGCAGCATCAGGGCGGGGAAAGCGGCCTTGGACAACACTTTGTCGATGGCCTTGGCGGCGTTTTCCCAGAAATAATTAATAACCAGGCCGATGACTACGGGAAGCAGCATCAGCAGGAGATTCTGCTTGAGGAGGTTGCCCACCGGCAGGGTGATGCCCACCTGGGCGCCCGAAGCGGCGGTGACCCAGCCCATGAACAGGGGAAGGGTGATGAGCGTGATGAGGCTGCTCATGGCCGTGAGGGTGACCGAAAGGGCCACGTCTCCGCCCGCCAGCTTGGAAAAGATATTGGAGGAGCTGCCGCCCGGAGAGCAGGCGATGAGCATCAGGCCGATAAAAAAGACCGGTGTCAGATGAAACGCCGTACCCAGGCCCAGGGCAATGAGGGGAAGCAGTATAATCTGTCCAGTAAGGGCTACGAAAAAGGCCTTGGGGCGGGTGACCACCATGTAGAAGTCCTTCAGTTTGAGCGTTAAGCCCAGGTCGAACATCAAGATGGTAAGAATAGGGAGAACTATCCAAATTGTATTCATGCCGCAAAGTTATTAAAAAAACTATTTTTCTCCATAGATAATCTAAAAGTAATACTATCTTTGCAAGTCAAATGCCTCATTTAGGAGAGATTATATCGCTCATCGTGGCCCTTTCCTGGACCGTGACCGCCTTGTTCGCCGACAAGGCCAGCCACCGGCTGGGCTCCATGACCACCAACGTCATCCGTCTGGTGCTGGCCTCGGTCTTCCTGGGCGTGATCCTGTGGATCGGCATCGGCCATCCTTACCCCATCTATGCAGATGGCAAGGCATGGGCCTGGCTGGCCGCTTCGGCCGTGGTGGGCTATGTGTTTGGAGACTGGTGCCTGTTTAACAGCTACCTTTTCATAGGCGCCCGCTTTGGCCAGCTCTTTATGACCCTGGCCCCGCCCATGGCCGCCATTGCCGGCTGGATCATCCTGGGAGAAACCCTTACCTGGAAATCCATGTTTGCCATGGGGATCACGCTTTGCGGTATCGCCATCTCCATCCTGAGCCGGGGAGAAGGCCATCACGTGCGCCTGACCCTCCCGCTCAAGGGCGTTCTGCTGGGCCTGGGAGCCGGTCTGGGACAAGGTGTGGGCCTGGTCCTTTCCAAGGTGGGTATGGAGCATTACGCTACGCTGGTACCGGCCGATGCGCCGGCAGCCATGGGTGCGCTCCTGCCTTTTGCCTCTACCATGATCCGGGCCATCGTGGGCAGTCTGGGCTTCCTTCTCCTGATGACCCTGCATCGGCAGACGTCGCAGCTCAAAGCCGCTTTCCATGACCGGGTTGGTATGAGGTATGCGCTGGTTGTGACCCTCTTCGGCCCGGTGCTGGGCGTTTCCCTGTCCCTGATGGCCGTGCATTATACATCGGCCGGTATTGCCTCTACCCTGATGGCTCTCACGCCGGTGTTTATCCTGATTCCTTACGCCTTTATCTATCACCAGCGCATCTCTTTCAAGGAAATCCTGGGCGTGGTGGTGAGCATGACGGGCGTGGCCCTTTTCTTCCTGTTATAAATCTTTAACCTATCCGATATGAAACCCATCAGCACGCAGAAAGCTCCGGCCGCTATCGGCCCTTACAGCCAGGCCATTGACAGCGGCGCCGGCCTTGTTTTCCTTTCCGGACAACTTCCCATCGATCCCGCTACGGGCGCTTTCCCGGAAGGCGGCGTTCAGGAGCAGACCCGTCAGTCCATCCTGAATGCAAAGGCCATCCTGGAAGAAGCCGGCCTTTCCCTGGCCAACGTGGTCAAGACTACGGTTTTTCTGGCCGATATGGGAGACTTCGCCGCTATGAACGAGGTGTATGCCCAGTTCTTCGCTTCTCCTTTCCCGGCCCGCAGTGCTGTGGCTGTGAAGACCCTTCCTAAGGGCGCTCTGGTTGAGATTGAGTGTATTGCTGCAAATGCGCTTTAAAGAAGCGTCCCTGGGTAGTGGGCGTGTAATTCCAGTCACTGATTAAATTGGGTGCCCAGCGGGTGTCAAAACACCAGATGGTGTAGGAGATGCCCTTGCTGTCCAGGTACCCGGTAATCTGTTCCCCATAGGCCTCGGTGGAAATCACCGGGATATGGGCTCCCGGCTCGTTCTCCAGGCAGAAGCCTATTTCCGTGCAGATGACGGGATAGGTATCGGCCACGTAACCAAAGGCTTTTTCCCAGTTCTCTGCCCAGGGCTCCGGGCTTTTCATGGGGTAGGGATGGCAGACGTAGGCTATGTTGGGCCGGTCTATGGGCTCCTGTGCCACGGGGGTGAGGTCGTAGGCCCAGTCGAATCCCGCGCACAGGCAGACGGCGTTGGGATTGTAGGTTCGGACGGTATCGATAATCTGTTCCTGCAGCTGTTTCCATTCTGTCCAGGAGCAGTCTCCCACGCCGGGGGCCGTGACGGTGGGCTCGTTGTAAAGCTCGTACAGGGCTACCGTGGGCTCGTTCCTGTAATGCTGTGCCACCGTGCGCCAGAACTTGAACGTTTCGGCCTTTGTGGTGTTGTAGTAAGGGGCTGTAAACCGTTCTTCTTTGAGGTTGCCAATAGAATGCCAGTCCATAATGACGTACAGGCCGTATTGCTTGGCCCATTCAATACCCTGGTCCATTACCTCGAAGGTGCGGTCCCAGCCCAGGGCATTGATGTTGGACGGATGTACCGCAAAGCGTACGATGTTGGCGCCCCAGGTGGCGGCCTCGGCAAAGTACTCCTCTTTCCACTGGCCTTCGTTTACCAGTTTGACAGGATCCGAGCAGCAGAGGCCCCGGAACACGATCTCCTGTCCTTGGGGATCTACGAATTTGTTTCCTTTTACGGTGACCCAGCCGTTCCCGGCCGAGCAGGAGAGGAAGAGCACAAGGGCCATCAGGGCCAGGGTAGTCTTTTTCATACGCAGGTTATTAATTGCCCCAAAGATAATCATTTTTTTGCAGATAGCCTATAATGTCCTAATTAGCGACTATTTTCTTCTAAAAAAATAAGGGCTGAGTTTCTATCTTTGCTTCCCGAAAAATAAGAGCAAAGTTATGAACTGGAATGGGATTATTATAGGTGCAGCCGTTTTTGCCTGCATCGGCCTCTTTCACCCGCTGGTAATCTGCTTCGAATACCGATGGGGAAGAAAGGTCTGGTGGTTTTTCTTGATTTTTGGAATGATTTGTGCGGTTGCTTCGCTGTTTATCCATTCTTTTGTTGGCTCCACCCTTACCGGTGCCGTGGCCTTCTCCAGTTTCTGGAGCATCCACGAAGTTTTCAAGCAGGAGGAGCGTGTGCTCAAAGGCTGGTTCCCTGAGAATCCGGCCCGTCACAACTATTACGAATCCAAAAGAAAGGGGGAATAGACCGTGCTTCCTGCTGTCCTGTCCATCCTGATTTCCTTCGCGCCGCCCATTGATACCCTGCCTCCAGCGTATGCCAAGGCATTCAAGGAAAGCGTACCCCTGGAAAAGCTGGCGGCTCCCGTGAGCGTGCTGCTGCCGGCCGACCTTAAGGCCGATGGTGTGGTGGGGCAGGGGAGACTATCGGCCCTGGTGCCCAGTCTCCTGATTCCGGAGTATGGCGCGTCCCTTACCTCTACCATCTACCTTAGGGGCGTAGGCTCCCGTATGGAGAATCCTTCCATGGGACTGTATGTGGACGGTATTCCCGTCATGGACAAGAACGCCTACGACTTTGACTGGACCGGCATCCGCTTCGCCGCCCTGATGAGAGGTCCCCAGGCTACGTTATATGGCCGAAACTCCATGAGCGGAACCCTGGTTCTGGAGTCCGCTTCCCCCGACGGGAACCGGCATCTGAACGCCTATGTGGAGGCGGGCCTGGCCCGGACCCTCCGGGCGGGCGTGACGGCCTCTTTTGGAAGGCACGTTGTAACGGCCGGCTTCAAGCACAATGCCGGCTGGGACCGCAACGAGTACAAAGGTACACTCTGCAACCCCTACAACGGCCTTTCCCTGCGCTGGAAGTGGGAGCAGGATCCTACCGGCAAGACCCGCTGGTCCAACAGCCTGTTTGCCACCCTGTCCCAGGAAGGCGGTTTCGCTTACGGCCTGTACGAGGACGGAGTCCTGCATCCCGTGTCCTATAACGGTGAGGGCAGTTACCGCCGGCTTTCCGTCATAGACGGGGTGGGTTTCCACTATACCGGGGATTCCTTCACGCTGGACGGAACCGGCTCCCTGCAGCTGCTGTCCGACGACATGCACATGGACCAGGACTTTACGCCGCAGGACGTCTTTACCCTCCAACAGGCCCAGAACAGCGCTACCGCCACGGCAGAAGTAATTCTGAAGAGCAGGAAAGAGCACTGGCTGCCTTCTACGGGCGTGTTTACCTTCTACCGGTACAACCGGATGCACGCTCCCGTTACCTTTGGCCGTACCGGCATAGAGACCCTGATCCTGGAAAACGCCAATAAGAATATTCCGGAGGAGATTGGCTATCTGAGCATCCCCGACGAGCACCTCCTCATTGCCTCCGACTTTGGTATCCACACCTATGGCGCCGCCCTCTTTCACGAGTCGGTGTTCCCGCTGGGACGCTGGCGCCTGACGGCCGGTCTCCGGCTGGATTACGAAGGAGGTGTGATGGACTACGACTGCCTGGCCAACCTCCATTATCGCTTTGTCCCCACCATGAAGGCCGATAAAGCCTTCCAAGTCCCTTACCGGGGCACGCTCCCGCATTCCTCCGGTCTGCAGGTGCTGCCCAAGGTATCGGCCCTTTTTGAAGCCTCCGACCACGTGTCCCTCTTTGGAAGCGTTTCGAAGGGATACAGGGCCGGCGGCTTCAATACCCAAATCTTTTCCGACATTCTCCAAAGCCAGACGATGACTGCGCTGATGAAAGATCTTGGCGTGTACCTGGATAACATCCCCACTTCCGTTGGCGCAGAGAACACCCGTTACAAGCCCGAGTCGGCCTGGAATTTTGAAACGGGTGCCCGTCTGGTGAAGGAGAATTTCAGGGCCGAAGCCACCCTCTACTACATGGATGTGCGCAATCAGCAGCTCACGGTATACCCTCCGGGAAAATCCACCGGACGGATGATGACCAACGCCGGGGCCAGCCGGAGCCTGGGCGCCGAGGCCGAACTGGACTGGACTCCGGGGGCCTTCCACTTCCATGCTTCCTATGCCTGGTGTGATGCCCGCTTTGTCTCTTACAACGACGGAAATCACGACTATTCCGGCAACCGAATCCCTTATGTTCCGGCCCATACGGCCTTTGCCAGCGCGGCCTGGCGACACTCTTTTACTACTGTTAGCCTTCATCTCAGTGCCTCTGTCCGTGCCTATGGTCCTCTCTCTTGGGACGAGACAGGACTCCTGCAGGAGCCTGTCCATATCAGACCAGAAACCCGCATAGCGCTATCTTTCTCCCATTGGGAAATCTGGCTGAGAGGAGAGAACCTGACGGGGCGTACAGGTCGGAACTTTTATTTCAAATCCGTGGGACGGGAGTTCTTCTCCCTGGAAAGACCCTGCAACATATTATTAGGTATTAGCATAAATTATTAGTAATCATGAAAACGAACAAACTGTTTGTGGCCCTGGCAGCCCTTGCCCTGCTGGCCTGCAACAAAATAGAACCGGAAGTCATTGTCCCCGAGACGGCCGATTACCAGGGAACGGTAACGGTACAGTACCAGGGTGAACCCTACGACAATGAGAACATTGAAGTGAATTTCACTCCTTCCGAGGACGGCAAGACCGCTTCCATCACCATCTTCAAGATCCGTTTTGTGCCCCAGATGCCGGTGACCATTGACGTAACCATCCCCCACGTGGGGCTTACCGCCACTTCCACGGAAGTCATCCTCATCTGCGACGAGGTGATTCCGCTGGCCATGGGCGGTGAGTTCCCGCGTTACACGGTGACCAACCTTACGGGCAGCATCAAGGACGGATCCCTGGAGTTCTCCCTGAATTTCGGTGACATCCCCACCACCTTCAAAGGACATCAGCTCTTAAAATAGGAAGGACTCCCGGAGAGTACGAATGAGTTTTTGATTATCTTTGTTCTGTCATAACAGAACCAAGACTATGAAACTGATCAAATTCTCATTCGTACTCCTTCTTTTGGTGGGTTGGACGGCCAGCGCCCAGACTTCCCGTGAGGAGCTCCTTTCCCACATGGAGCTGACGGCCGGCAATTATGCCAATTATCCCAACCCTACCGGCCATCTTACCCCGGCACCCAAGGGCTATGAACCCTTCTACATTAGCCATTACGGCCGTCACGGAGCCCGTTACATGACCAGTGACAAGCATTATCGCCGGCTGCGTCACCAGCTGGACACGGCCCTGTCGCTGGGCATCCTCACCGAGTACGGAAAAGACGTGCGCAACCGCATCATCCTGGCCGCCACGGATGCCAAGTACCGCGCCGGCAAGCTTACCCGCCTGGGCTCCCTGCAGCACAAGGCCATTGCCAAGCGCATGTATGAGAATTATCCTTCCCTGATGACCCGTCCGCTGGAAGTGAAGGCCAACGCCTCCACCTCCAAGCGCGTGATCAGCAGCATGCAGTTCTTCTGCGAGGAACTCCAGAGCCTGAATGAGGGCTATCAGATAGAGATGAAAGCCCGCGAGGAAGACCTGTACTACATCAAGGCCAACAAATCCATTGCGGTGCCCGACGATCCCCGGGACGACGAACTCTACAGCCTGCTCAAGAAGTTCAAGCGGAAGATGCTCAGCGGGAAGCCCCAGCTGGAGGCCCTCTTTACGGATCCGGACCGGGCCAAGACCTTCATTGACCGTTATACCTTTGCCGACGACCTGTACAACGTGGCGGCCGATATGTACTGCCTGCCCGAGCTGAACCTGCGGTTTGACGACGTTTTCGGGGAAGAGGGCATGATTGACGGCTTCCGCGCCTACAACGCCAGCTGGTGCCTGTGGGAAGGCCTGATGCCGGGCTCCAAGAAGAGCTATATCCGCATTTATCCGCTGCTGCAGAATTTCCTGGATGAGGCCGATGCCATGATCGCTTCCGGCGGATACGGCCTGCGCCTGCGCTTTGGCCACGACAGCGTGGTGCTGCCGTTCGCCTTTGCCCTGGGCTTCCAGGAGGCCACCGGCGCCACCGACGACATGGAAAACCTGCACACGCAGTTCTCCATCTTCCGGCTCATCCCCATGGCGGCCAATATCCAGTGGGTCTTCTTCCGCAAGAAGGGTTCAAAAGATATTCTGGTAAAGTTCCTGATGAACGAGAACGAGACCTCCATTCCCGTCAAGACCAACTGCTATCCTTATTATCATTGGTCCGATGTGGAGAAGTACTACCGCCAGATGATTGAAGACGCCCATCTGACCTATCAGGAACCGGAAGAGGACGACTAGCGCTTTATCCCATTACCACATCCAGTACCATCATTAAGGCAAAGCCCAGGGCAAAGCCAATGGTGGCAATGTTGGAGTGCTCTCCCTGCGAGGCTTCGGGCACCAGTTCTTCTACCACTACGTAGAGCATGGCGCCTGCTGCAAAAGCCAGCAGGTAGGGCATCATGGGCGTTACGGCCGATGCCAGAAGGATTACCAGTGCGCCGCCGATGGGCTCTACGATGCCGCTGAGGGCTCCAATCCAGAAAGACTTGAGGCGGCTGTTGCCGGCTGCGCGCAGCGGCATGGAGATGATAGCGCCTTCCGGAACATTCTGGATGGCGATACCCAGGGAAAGGGCCAGGGCTCCGGCGGCTGTCATTCCGGCGCCGCCGCTCAGGGCACCGGCAATGGCTACACCCACGGCCATTCCTTCCGGAAAGTTGTGGATGGTGACGGCCAGGGCCAGCATGGTGGTCTTGGACAGCTTGCTCTTGGGGCCTTCCGGACCGCCGGCAGGATGCAGGTGGGGCGTAATCTGGTCAATGAGCAGCAGGAAGGCAAAACCGCCCAGCAGGCCGATGGTAGCCGGCCATACGCCGCCCATCTCCATTCCCGGGATCAGGAGCGACCATACGGAAGCCGCCACCATGACGCCGGAGGCAAAGCCCAGGAGGATTTTCTGCAATAAAGAGGGCATCTCCTTCTTCATGAAGAAGACAAAGGCCGATCCCAGGGCCGTGCCCAGGAAGGGGATGAGTAAAGCCGTCAGAGTACCGTTCATGGGTGCAAAGCTAATCAATTTTTTTGACAGCGAGCGTCGTAATAATAGAAAGAAATTGATATATTTGCATATCAACCTATTATAACATGAAACAGTATCCCCAGATAGACCTCAGAGAATGGACCCTTGTGGGTGAGGGTTACAACGGACAGGCTTATGTCTCTTCCTACCATCCCGGCGTCATGCTCAAACTGGTAAGGCGGGAGATGGGCCGTGCCGCTGCGGTAGAGCAGGAGTTCTATGCCGCCAAGACGGCCTACGACATGGGGTTGCCGGTTCCTGCGGTCTACGAAATTGTACGGGACGGAGAAGACCACGGATACCTCTGTGAGATGATCGGTGGCAAAAAGTCGCTGGCCCGCCTGTGCTCGGAGCAGCCCCACCGCATTCCCGAACTGGCACATATGATGGCTAAGTACGGCCACGTCCTGCACGATACGCCCATCACCGCAAACGAGTATGTCCATCCGGTGAAAGAGCTCCTGATGAAGGCCCTGGAGAGTACTCCGCTGGTGAGTGGAGACCGAAAGGAACAGCTCCGGAAGGTGGTCTCCGATATGCCGGATACCCAGACCTGCCTGCACGGAGACTTTCAGCCGGGCAACCTGATCCTTTCTTCCAGTGACTACTACTGGATAGACCTGGGCTGGCTGGGGCAGGGCTGTTACCTGATGGACCTGGCACATCTGTACAAGATGATGGTGGAAGACAGCCTGATTCCGCAGGTGCAGGAGCTTACCCATATGACCCGGGAGCAGATGCTGGAGTTCTGGGATGCCTTTGCCCGCGCCTATACCGGAGACAATGACGTCGAGAGCCTGAATCACCAGTTGCAGCCCTATTCGGCCCTGGATATTGTGAGAACGTATTATCTCCACGAGCACGACGATCCGGCGTTCCGGGCCTTCCTGAGCAGCCGGATAGAGGCTTCGCTAAATCAGTATTTCAAATAAATGATGAAGATTCTTCCTTTTATGTTAGCCCTGTTTACTTCAGCTACCGTTTTTGCCCAGCAGTTCCTTCCGGTTGAGGGAATTGTGAATGCACGCGATCTGGGCGGATATGAAGTGGCCGGAGGCCTGCAGGTCAAAAAGGGCATGCTCCTGAGATCGGCCCATCTGGCCAATGCTACCGCCCGAGACCTGGCCTATCTGGAAAAGCTTTCTGTGGGCACGGTGGTAGATTTCCGCAAGCCGGAAGAGAAAGTGGGCCAGTATGACAAGGCCATCCCCGGCGCCACTTATTTTTCCCATTCCATCGACGCCTCGGGCCATGCCGGCGCCATGGCTACCGAGAAGGAAAAGAAGAAGTATCTGGGCAAGAAGAAATTCAATGTCAAGCGAGTCATTGTGCTGGCCGCTTTCAACGAGAAGGCCAAGATCATAGCGCGGGAAATGTATCCCAACATCTTCTTTGGGGAGAACTCCCAGAAGGAGATGGCGGCTTTTCTCCATCAGGTGGTGGAGCGCGGAGACCGTCCCATCCTCTTCCATTGCACGCAGGGAAAGGACCGCACCGGCGTTGCATCGGCCCTGCTTTTAGCGGCCTTGGGCGCAGACAGAAAGACCATCGTGGAAGACTTTGACGTCACCAATAAGGTGTATGCCAAGGACGTGTCCCGTTATTCCCGGCTGGTCCGCTTCCTGGGCGGCAAAGAGGAGGAGGTGGCCGTAGTAAAGGCCTTTATGGGCTGCAATACGGAGAATTTTGTAAAGGTTCTGGATACCATTGATGAGAAATATGGCTCCCTGGAAGGCTATCTGAAGGGCCCCATGGGGCTTACCGACGAGGATCTGGCTATCCTGAAAGCCCGATATTTAACCCAATAATAAACTGTCATGGAGTATGCTAGTGTAGATCTGCAGGACTGGACCCAGGTGGGCGAAGGCGGCGTAGGCGCCACCTATGTGAATGAGGCCGAACCGGGCGTCCTTCTGAAAGTAGTCAGTTCCCACCTGTCGGACGGATCGAAGAAGACGGTGACCCAGGAGTTCTGTACTTCCCGGGCTGTCTTTGAACTGGGCATTCCCACGCCCGAGATGATAGAGATGGTCAAGGTAGGGGATCACTATGGCTTCAAATGCCAGAGCATTGAAGGGAAGAAATCCTTCTCCCGCCTCTGTGCCGATGACCCCGCCTCCATTGACAGCTGGGCCCAGAAAATGGCGGCTCTGGCCAAAACGCTGCATGCTACCCCCGCCACCGGAAAGGAATGGATTCCCTCCATGAAGGAGCGGATGTTGGAAGCGGCTACCGCTACCAATCTCCTGGGCAGCAAGGCCAAGGAACGCCTGATAGCTTTTGTCCAGGGCTTGCCGGACGGAGAAACCTTTGTACACGGAGATTTCCAGATGGGTAACCTGATCATGGCCGCCGACGGAAAACCTTACTGGATAGACTTGGGGGGCGCCAGCCATGGTATCCCGCAGTTTGACCTGGGCCACATGTACCTGTTCTGCAATATCTTCAGCCACACCAAACGTGTCCAGGAGATAGCCCATCTTACGGACAAGCAGATGATCCAGTTATGGAACAGCTTTGCCCTGGCCTACAGCGGCCCCGAAAAGCTGGACGAATTCATAGCAGACTGCAAGCGCTTTGCCGGCCTGGATATTATCCTGCTGGGCTATACCCAGAACCTCACCTTCAGTGAAAGGTTCTTCCTGGGCCAGCTGGCTAAGAAGATGATGAAATAGGCTTGTCCTTGGCCGACCGGCTCTTACTTACCAGAATCACACCTCCCACAATGGCAGAAGCCGCTACGACTTTCTGCCAGGTCAGGTGGTCTATGCCCGTCCAGATGCTCACTACGGTGGCAATGATGGGGGAGAGGTAGTTGTACATGCTTACCAGCGTGGGCCGGATGCGCTTCTGACCGTACGGAATTAGGTAGTAGGCAATAAACGTGGCAAAGATAATCAGGTAGCCAATCTCCCAGCGTACGATGAGAGGGACGGCTGCGTAGTCCATGGTGAACATGCCCTTGACGGAGAAGGGCAGGGACATGAGCAGTGCAAACAGGAAAGCCCACTTCATGAATGTGACCACGCTGTATTTGGAGATGAGGGGCCGGAAGATGCCCAGGTACATGGAGAACGTGAGGCTGTTGATGAGCAGCATCACCAGGCCCAGCGGGGTGGTGGCCGATGCACCTCCGGCATGCACGGAATTCAGGATCAGGAAAATGACGCCGGCCAGGGCAACGCTAACGCCTCCGGCCTTCTTTCCGGTAATGGGCTCCCCTACAAAGAAGTAGGCAAAGATCATGGTGAACACGGGCCCCAGGGTACCCAGGATGGCCGAATCGATGGCCGTAGCCATGGTGATGCCCACCAGAAAGGACATCTGGGTCAGAAAAAGCCCCAGGAACGAAGCCAGGGCCATGCGCCACAGGTCTCCTTTCTCCACCTTTTCCTCCGGCTGGAAGATGGACACCAGCCAGAAGAGGGCCGATGCACCGATGGCCCGGAACGTAAACAGCACGTAAGGGGAGACCGCCGCCGAGTTGGCGATATCCTTGCAGAGAACTACGTTGAGTCCAAAGATGGAGTAGGCTGCCGCAATGGCCAGATGGCCCCTTACCTGTTCCGATGCCATACCGTTACTGTTGTTCCCTCCATTTTCGGGCGCGGAGGTCCATGTTTTCCTTTATGCACTCGCTGTACAGCCAGGGCTCGCAGCTGTGGATGTCTCCCACATTGATGAAATTGGCAAAGGGATGGTACTCGGAGCCGCCATAACCCTTCACCACCACCACGTGATACTCCGGTGCCAGGGTGACGGTGATGGTATCGTGCAGGATGGCCGGTGTGGCGTCGATGGCCCAGTTGACGGGGTTGATGCCAATGCTGGTGGCCGCTATGACCGGGATGATGTACTTGACATCCTTGACGGTATTGTAGCAGATGGTAACGCCCACATCATCGGCCCCTTGTGCGGCTTTTATGCGGGAACACTCGGCCAGGTCCTCATCCGTTACCTTGTATCCCATCACATAGGCGCCTGCCATCTGGCTATAGGTGCTGTCATCCATGTGTTTGAGCAGCTCTACTACCGCCTGAGCGCCCTGGCTGAAGCCCACGATGATGAACGGCCGTCCGGCTTCACGCTCCCGGATGAAATAGTCAAAGGCATCGAAGATGTCCTGCATGGCCGGACGTGTACGCTGATAGATGAAAGCGTCGTCCTGGGTCAGGTAGGCCTCGATGGTGGTATGTCTGTAGAAGGGGGAGTAGAACCGGTTTCCCGGCGCCATGTATGCCGCGGCCTTGTTCATCTCTATGGCCATTCTTTCCCGGTGTTTGGGGTTCCAGACGTCGGCATAATGGATGGTGTCTCCTTTCTCGTTGACCCAGTCCTTTTCCCAGGTGGAGACCATATAGAAGATATCGGCCCCGGTTCCCTCCGGGTCCTGGTCTTCCGTTATCCACATGATGGGATTGGTATAATCCGGAGCAGCCGGCAGGACCCCGTTGGGGGACGGACGGGATTTGCCGGATAAATAGACCCAGACAACCCCGCACAAGAGGAGCAGGCCGATGATCTCCCAGGTTATTTGATTCCGTTTTCTCATTATTCAGACAAATGTACAAAAATCTTCGTTGAAAATGATTATTTTTGTGTCTGAACGAACTTATCATATGGAAGACTATATTCTCAGAGAGATTGACCGCATTGGCGAAATGCTAATGAAATTAGCCCGTAAGATGGGCTTGTTCCTGGACGAAGTACCGGACTATTCCATTACGGACGTCCAGAAAGAGCTGGACAGGGCCGATGGTTCCCTGAGCGTTGAGGATGTGCTCAGGCAGGCCAATCCGGTTTTGTATCTGGTTGAGGAAAAAGGCCTGTCCGACCAGGCTCTGGAACTATTTGTGGAAATCCTTTTCCGCTCCAATCTGGAGGAAGACAAGAAGGAGGCTGTGCTAAAAGACGCGCTGGTTTATCTGGATGGGAAGGGGTATTACTCCTTCAAATTGCACGCTTTGTAATTATTTGACATTCCCTTCCACGTCGGTTTCTTTGGAACCGGCCTTTTTCTTGAGGCTCTTCCCGCTCAGCTTCAAGCTGATGAAGAGAATCGTGAGAAGGGTAATCAGCATATTTGTCGTATTTCCAGTCACAAAGATACAATCCTTTTTATATTTATTTACAAAACTCCCATAAATAGGGATTGCCATTGTTTTCTGAAACCTCACCTTCCCGATAGCCCTCCTCTCCATCAAGCTGGCCCAAAAGGTTTTGAAATAGTTTCTGATTTTTGTTGTATCTTCGCATGTAAGAAGATATAAACAGATGATCAGAAAAGCGGAACCGCAGGATATTCCAGTGATCTGCCGGCTTTTGGAGCAGGTCCTGAAAGTACACCACACCGGCCGCCCGGACCTGTTCCGGGCCGCAGGCAAGAAGTATGACGAGATAGCCCTGCAAGATATGCTGAAATGCCCGGAGAACCCCATCTTCGTCTACGTGGAAGACGGGGGTGTCCTGGGCTATATCATGTGCCAGGAGCACTTCCAGAGCGGTGCGGCCCTGGTGCCCATCAAGACCCTGTACATAGACGACCTCTGCGTGGACGAGGCCGCCCGCGGCAAGGGAATCGGAAAGAAACTGTTCCATTATGCCAAGGACTATGCGGCCCAGAACGGTTTCTACAATGTGACCCTTCACGTATGGGAAGCCAACCCCGCCGCCCGGAAGTTCTACGACTCCCTGGGCCTGAAACCCCAATACACCAGCCTGGAATTCATTGTAAAGTAAGCATATGCAAAAGATAGCCATCCTTGGAGCCGGAAACATGGGCGGTGCCGTAGCCCTTGGGCTGCACCGTTTTGCCCAGGACGTTTCCCTCACCGTTACCACGGCGCACGCCTCTACGCTGGAGAAATATGACGTCCGGGGCATTCGCACTTCCCTGGACAACATTTCGGCCGCCAACTGGGCCGATATCGTTATCCTGGGCGTGAAGCCCTGGCTCGTTCAATCGGTCCTGGAGCAGATTCATGCCTCCCTTTCCGGGAAGGTGCTCCTTTCCCTGGCTGCCGGGATTCCATCGGCCCAGATGGCCCAGTGGCTTTCCGAGACGGGCGTTGAGGCTGCCTATACCGTGATTCCCAATCTGGCGGCGGAGATAGGGGAGAGTATGACCTTTGCTTCCGCCATTCTGGGAAAGGCCGATGACCTGGTGCAGGCCCTCTTTGACAAGGTGGGAAAGACGCTGATTGTTGACGAGCGGCGCCTGCAGGCCGGGATGATGGTAGCCTCCTGCGGAACGGCCTTTGCGCTTCGCTACGCCCGCGCCGCCATGGAAGGCGGTGTCCAGCTGGGCCTGTATCCCCGTGAGGCCATGGAGGCCGTTTATCAGACCATGAAGGGTGCGGTGGACCTGGCCGACAGCCGGGGCGCCCATCCCGAGGCGGAAATTGACCGCGTGACCACGCCCGGCGGCATCACCATCCGCGGGCTCAACGCCATGGAAGAAGCCGGCTTTACCGCCTCTGTCATAGCCGGATTGAAAGTGTAAGCTATGAAAAGAATAGCGTATCTATTGCTTGCGTTGTCCTGCCTGCTTGCCGTTCACTGCGGTACGGTGCGGCAGGTTTCTCAGCAGAAGGCCGATGTTACCCTGGCCGACAGTATCTGGACTTTCAGCCAGACCCGTCCGGACGGGTTTACGCTGCATCTGGCCACCTGGACGGAACCAACGGTTGGGATTTCTGTTTCTTATGAGGATACCCAGCACAGTCATGGACGGGAATGCCTGGAAGCGGTTATCGGCCATGCGAAAACCCATAGCGGGCATATAGGAGGTTGGTTCAATTCGTCCGACAGCCTTTATTATTTTGACAGCGTGCGAATCTTTCCGGAGGACTCCCTTTCGGCCGCCATTCTCTTTGGCCGGGAGCACCACCAGATTGCCATCTACCGGCTCTCTACCGGAGAAGAAATCTATTTGTAATACTGCTTGACCAGGTTATTAACCTGAATCCGGAAGAAAATCTTCTGGACAAAAGTAGGAGGTATCAAGTAAGATCGGTGAATGATGTCCAGGCAGGCAAACTTACCGGCCAGCCTGTCAAAACTGGAGTAGTCCTCTTTGCCGGTGTAGTCTTTTGCAAAAGCGTCCCAGAAGCGGTGGAGCTGGTCCTCCGACATGTGGAAGATTTCATGTACCTGCTTCATTTTGGCATAGTCGTGACAAATCTGAAACAGGTGGCCGATGTCAAACATGGGGTTGCCGTAAGCAAACCGGTCCAGGTCTATCCAATAGAACTGGTCTCCGGACTGGATGAGGTTGCCCGACTGGAAATCACCGTGTACACAGGTGGTAACATCGGGTATGGTTTCCACAAACGAGCGGATGAGGGGAATGTCTTTCCGGCTTACGACGCTTGTCTGGTCCAGGGCCTTGAGCGTCTGCTCTTTGCGGCTGGGGAAGACATCCGTATTGCAGGGCGTGGCATGGAGTTCCTTGCCTTTCTGGCTTAGCAGCCGCGCCATCTCTTCCGTGCGCTCCGGCTCATCGTGGCAGATGCGGGACAGGGATTTCTTGCCATGGATTCTCTGGGTGAGGGTGCCATAGGCATCTCCCACTTTTACAATCTCAAACGCCTTTGGGACAGAAAGCCCAAAAGTCTCCACAGCCTTGGAAACCTCGAATTCGTGTTGGACGATGGCAAGGGTGCTCATGTGCGCTTTGTTGACTTTGAGAATGACATCCGGACGGTCCGGATTCTCGTAGGTAATTCCGTTGCCGCCTTCTCCAACCTGCTTCCAGGTGGAAAGATCGATGGACTGATAGGTGGTGGTTTGAGGCATGGCTGGTTCGTTTGTGTTTCATACAAAGATAATAGTTGTTATCTTTGTATCCAAAATTTAAAGAAAGAAAATGGATCACCTTCCGCTGAACGATATCCCCATGCTGGTCTCCTCCATCAACTTCCTGCTCAGGGATGAAATCTTTGACAACCTGGACCAGATCTGCAATTGCTACAATGTGGAGAGGGAGGAGATAGACCGCCTCCTGGCCACCCAGGGCTACGCCTACAACGAGACCCTCAACTGCGTCAAATAAGCTGGACCGTTAGGACGGTTTGGACGAGGGAACGGCAATCTTAGTTCAAAAACAGGGCAAATTTTAACTAAGTGGGCAACGGGCAACCCCTGCATGAGCCCTTTAATGGAGCTCGTGCAGGGGTTGTCCCGTAACTGCCGGATATCGTATATTCCGGCAGTGGTGCCCTGTGACATACCAAACGAGACGCTCGCAAGAGCGGCTCTTGTCTAAAGCACGTTTTCCCCATTCTACGGCTGAAAGTGTGCTTTAGGCTGGGTCAAGAAGTGGGGGTAAAGCACGAAACTGGGCACAGAAGGCCGAAAGTGTGCTTTAGGTATATGGAAGCGGGCACCTCAGAGCCGTTTTGGTGTCCGCGTGCCCATTTTTAAGCCGTTCGGGCACCGTAAGGCGTGTTTTCGTGCCCAACGTCCCACACGGTACCTTAGATGTAATTGATGTGTTTGACTTCTATGGACGGGTTAGATCTTAGCAGCTGGGCCACTATCTGATCGGCCTTTTCCTTGGATGTACGGATATCCATGAAACCAACTCCTGCGTCATGAAGGAACAGTGAGCGGTATTTGCCCTTTTTGTTCTCCTTGTAGGTGGCTGTGGTGAGGTTGGATATGTGCAGGGGATACTTTTTGTTCCGGAGGTCGGTTATGGTATCGTTCTCCTCGTCAATCTCGTAGCGCCTGAGTTTGTACTCGCCGTAGAACATCGAACTGTACATCAGGCAGAAACCAGCCAAATAGAGCAGAAACTTATCGTCTCCTCCTTCCAGAATGATATATAGGATGAAGGATCCGACACCCATGAGGAAGGCAATCGCGCAGGACCACTTCACCAGAGTGGGATGGGCTGAATTTGAGTAGACTTTTTTCATTGTAGGCATTAAAATGAAACCGTTCGCTCCAGGCACCAGGCGAAGGCTCGGGACAGGCGGCCTTCGTTGTCGGAGAAGTGGCCGCCCTGTTCCCAGAACAGATAGCAGTGCTCCGGCCCAAGTTGGCCAAGTATCAGTTGGTACTGTTCCCTCAGGTTGTCTCCCACACGGGCTATGGCCTGATTCCGTACGTGTTCTTCCTGGTCCCCGAGACTTAGGTAGACGTCTGAGGCCATGAGCGCGTGTTTTCTGGCAAAGGGCATCCAGTCGTGGAGCCAGACGGAGGGGGAGGCGGCCGCAACGGCCTTGAAGGTATCGGTCTGCATGGAGGCCCAGAGGGCGAACAGACCGCCCAGGGAGTAGCCGCCCAGGATGATGGGCAGGGGACCGTAACGGTGTTGCAGTTCCGGAACCAGGGCTGTCAGGACATAGTCAAGCGTGTCCTGTGCGTGCTTTCCGGCCTCCGGGTCCCGACATACATTGGCGTCGGGCCATGGCATCAGGTCCACCATCCAGTCTTCCAGCTCGATGGTTGCCAGCACAAACGGCACCTTTGAAAGGGCTGCCAGCTGCTCTGCCTCGGCCTCCAGGGTGACATTCTCATGCCGGGCCGATGGCTGCACCAGGATGCAGGCGGGTTCATCGGCCCCGAAAAGACGGCACTTTCGGCCTTTTATGGTAAGCTCTTCCATCCTCATTTTCTGCCAAGAATCAGGTACATCACGAGGCACATGAGGGTAGTGGCCAGGATGTCGTACCAGTCAAAAGTGTTTGAGAAGATCAGTTCATAGATCAGCCAGATGAACCAGACCAGCAGCAGGATAAATCCGTTGGTGTAAGTCACCTTCTTGCTTTGGGCATAGAAGAAACAGTAGGCGGCAGGAACCGCTACCAGGTTACCAAGGGTATCGGCTATATGGAAATCGTTGATATGATTTGCATAAATATAGGGCCGATAGGTAGCCGAAAGCAGCCACCCCAGACAGCAGCAGGCCAGCGTCAGGACGCCATACACGATCCGCTGCTTCCGGCCCAAAACCAGAGGCTCGTCACGATATATGAGCTGTTTCACGTTCATTTCCGGACTCCTTGGGATTCAAAAATTATACCGCTCCTTCACTGGATTTGCAAGGACTTTTGAAGAAGAATTCGTAAATTAGCAGGGTTAACATCGTAAGTATTATGGACCGGTACTTCAGACATTTCAAAAACGGACAGCTGTACAAGCTGCTGCACATTGCGCGGATAGAGGCCCAGCCGGACAAGAAGGCCGTGGTGTACCAGGCCATGTACGGTGAAAAGGAAATCTGGATCCGTCCCTACGAGAACTTCTTTGAGAATGTCATGGTAGACGGCCAGGAAGTCCCCAGATTTAAAGAAGTAACTCTGTAATGCGGGTTGTTATTCAAAGAGTCTCCTCCGCTTCCGTTACCATTGACGGAAAGGTCAAGTCGTCCATCGGCCCGGGCCTGCTGATCCTGCTGGGTGTGGGCCATGATGATGACGCAGCGGACGTCGATTACCTGGTTAGGAAAACGGCGGCGCTGCGCATCTTCAATGACGAAAACGGCGTCATGAACCGTAGCGTGATGGATGTTGGCGGTGATGTGATCGTTGTGAGCCAGTTCACGCTGATGGCCTCCACCAAAAAGGGCAATCGGCCTTCCTATATTGAGGCTGCAGGCCACGAGAAAGCCATTCCTCTCTATGAGGAGTTCTGTCGCCGGATGTCCGAAGCCCTTGGCAAACCCGTGGGAACCGGGGAATTTGGTGCGGACATGAAAGTAGCCCTGGTCAATGACGGACCAGTGACTATCTGTATGGAATCCCCAGTCCAAGGGCTTTGGCAGCCAGAAGAATAATCTTCGCTAATTCAGCATGTTCAATGACTTTGGAGGGAAGCCATATTGTCAAAAATAGTTGTACCTTTGCGTTACTATGATCAAGCACAGTTTTGCTGTTCGCCGCAGGGCCTTTGTGATTTGGCAGAAACTGGGTTTCCTGCCCTGGACAAAGAAGAAGTCCAAAACCAGCCAGAGGGATTTTTACAAAGGAGCCTTTGACTCCATCCCCTTCCTCAACGATGATGCAAAGCGCACCTTCGTACACCTTCTGCTGCGCCCTGGCTACATGATCCGGGACTACATCAAGGGACAGCACGGGCGCTATCTGGCTCCGCTTACCTCCCTGATTGTCTTCTATGCTTTCTTTGCCCTGATCTCTTCCATCGTTAACCCCGACTATGCAAGCTATCAGCAGAAAGAAAGGGCCGAAGTGACATCCTTCGCGGATTCGACCAGCCGGCCCGGCATTCGGGTGAATGGCAAAGAACTCAACGTTTCGACAGGCGCCTCAAAGGTTAGGGGCTTTCTTAGACTTCTGGACCTGGACAGGCATCCCGAGAGGGTGGATACTCCCACTAAGGCATCGTTGGCGGCATTTGAGAGCGCCCTGCGAAGCCAGGGGATCTACCTGTTCCTGGGCCAGTTCCTGCTGCTCTGGTGCGCGCAGTGCTTTGCGTTGAGGAAAAAGGATATGAGCAAATCGGCCTGTGCCGCTGCCACCGCCTATATCCTCTGCCAGTTCTGCTTCTTCATGTTCTTTTCCCTCTTCTTCTCCAGCAAGGGAAGAGGCGAGATTGGTGTAGGCCTGATGGCCGTCCTTCTCACCATTGACTATTCACAGCTCTTCGACATCCACTGGAAAAAGGGTCTGGTACTTACCATTAAGACGGGCGTGTGGTATTCCATCGCCTATCTATCCTGCCTCATCCTTCTTGCCGCAGCGGTCAGCCTTTACGTCCTCCTTGCTTCCTAGCCTGCTTGTTGGCGCTTGAGATTTGTAGATATGAAGACTTTCCTTAAGATACTGACTATCTTTATAGCCATCGGTGCCATCGCCGGTACCGTGATGATGTGGATGGATCCCACCGGCGTCAGCTGGGGTGGAGAGCCGATGCTGGACCTGCTTCGTGCCAAGATGCCCTGGCCGGATATCTTCTTCAAGGACTTTATTCCATCTGGCTTTGTCCTTCTGGCCGTGAATGGTATGTCTGGGGATTCGTAGCTCTCAGCAACATCTTCTTTGTTCTTGGTTTAGCTGAGTACGTTGCGGCTTGTTTCTGCATCAAGCGGTCTCGTTAAGCTTCCGCTCAATCTTATTTAGCGTATCGAAGAAACGCCAGGTTGCAACGGCTGGGCCCATCAGCAGAACGCCCAACGTGTTCCAGCCGAACATATGCCACCAGGATGTGTAGGGACCTTCAATTCCCAATTCAATGGCCTTAGCCTTCAGCTCCTCAGCAATATGGGCCATCCATATCAGCGTGTAGATGAAGAACGTGGGAATTCCAAGCAGGTACGCTACCCAATACCGCTGCGTCCGTCGCCCCAGGATTGAATCCAACTCGTCCTGCAGCCTGCCCAGCGGCATATAGAACAGGAAAAACAGTCCGGCTGTGAAGAAGTCAATGAAGCCGAACCAGAATCCTGGTCTGTTTGTATGCCTGAATCTCACCGCTATTTGCATTTATCTGAACAAATATACCAAATAATTCCGCACTTTTCGTAAATTTGACTTTGTGATTGATGGCACAAACTATGAAAACCGGATTCAACAAACACGATATTGCTCGCGACGCTTGCCAGCTCTTTGGAGCGCAGGCGCATCAGGGCTATGACTGGTGGTGGCATTCCTTCACCGGATATGACGCGCAAACTGGCGAGGCCAAACCCTTCTTCATTGAGTTTTTCCTTTGCAACCCGGCGCTGGGAGGGGAGGAGCCTGTATTCGGCCAGATTCCCGGCAAACCGCAGAAACCGTCCTACCTGATGGTCAAGGCTGGTGCCTGGGGCGAGGATGCCGCCCAGTTGCATCGTTTCTGGGGTTGGAAGCGCATCAAGGTGGATTGGGGCGTACCCTTCAGCGTTGAGGCCGATGACTGCTTCCTGACGGAAGACCACACCCACGGCCACGTCAAGGTTGGGGGTGCTGCGGCTCATTCCGAATGGATGTGCCAGGACGGAGAGATGTCCTGGGACCTCAAGATCCGCAAAATCACGGCTTTCAATGTGGGTTTTGGGGCCGATGAACTCTTCCGTCACGCCGAGGCCTTCGAAATGTTCTGGCATGCCGAAGGAATGAAGTCGGAATTTGAAGGAGAAGTCATCTGGAATGGCCGGAAATATATCGTTCGTCCCGAAGATTGCTACGGCTATGCCGACAAGAACTGGGGCAGGGATTTCACGTCACCCTGGGTATGGCTTTCCTCCAATAATCTCACTAGCGAGATGACTGGTAAGAAGCTTACCGATAGTGTGTTCGATATCGGCGGTGGACGGCCTAAGGTTGGACACATCGCCCTTCCCCGCAAGCTCTTATCGGCCTTTTGGTACGAGGGGAAGCCCTACGAGTTCAACTTTTCTAAGGCTTGGACGGGCGTGCATACGGAGTTTGACTGCAAGGAGACTGACACTCATATTATCTGGCATGTGGAGCAGCGCAGCACTTCGGGCCGAATGATTACGGATGTCACCTGCCAGAAGAAAGACATGCTCCTGGTGAACTACGAATCTCCCGACGGTGCCAAGCGGCACAATCGCTTATGGAACGGCGGCAACGGCGTGGGCACCATCCAACTATTTGACCTGCATGGCAGTCTGATAGACCGTATCCATGCCGAAAACATCGGCTGCGAATACGGTGAATACAACAAGTAAGAAGTGGCTTGTTTTACATCAGTAGCCTTGTTCTTGGTTTAGCTGAGTACGTTGCAGGTCATTCTTATGTGCGGAATTCCGTCCAGGATAAACGGCTCCGAGGACTGTCGGAAGCCCACCTGCTCATAGAATCCCTTCGCATACTCCTGCGCCTCGATGTCAATGCGTTTGGCTCCAAAGTGTTCCTTGGCTGCTTCAATCCCGGCCAACATAATCTGCTTCCCATAGCCCTTGCCACGCTCCGTCGTGATTACCCGGCCGATGGAAATCTCCTCCATATGCGTCCCGGCCGGACACACCCGGCACAGAGCAACAATCCGGTCTTCTTCGTCCGTCAACCACAGGTGGATGGCCGGCTGGTCGTCGTAATCCATGTCCTGATAAACGCAGTTCTGCTCCACCACAAACACATCCGTGCGAATGCGCAGCAGCTCATAAAGCTCCTGGGTGGTGAGCTCATCATACCTCTTCTTATGAAGACTTAGCCCCATTTCCTAATCTTTCACAAACGGCTTCAAGCCTTTGACGGCATCGGCCGCGGTAATCTGTTTGCCACCGTTATCCAGGTCAATGAGGATGTATTTGTCATGTCCCATGCCCAGTTCTTTCATATAGGAGAGCTGGCGAAGGCCATGGCGCGTTTCGATACGTTCTACAATGTCGTGGTGTTCCTCGGCCGTCATGGCATAGATGATGTCGATGCAGGCCTGATCCACGGCCAGGATGTCCGTCGAGGAAAGGATGCCGACATTGGGCGTGACTACCGGTGCGGCGCCCAGTCCCTCACAGTCACAGGAAACCGACATATTGCGCATCACATTCACGTACGTGACCTTTTTGCCGAAATGGTCGATGGTGGCCTTGGTACTTTCTGTCATGCGCTCCATGAACTCCTCCTCCTTGATATCCCATTGGTTGGGCTGCCCGGGCGTGGTGTGGATCCAGGCCTTGCCGATGCGACCGTCGGCGCAGCCGATGCCGATGTTCTTGTTGGATCCGCCGAAACCACCCTGCGTATGGCCCTTGAAATGGGTAAGCGCAACCATAGAGTCATAGTTGATGAGGTGGCTGCCGACCGACATCTTCTTGAACCATTTACCACCCTTGACAGGAAAGGTAAGTGTGTCCTCTTCATCGATAATATCGACGGGGGAGAAGGTCCACCCGTTCACCTGAAGGGTCTTGCGGTGTGCCTCAGTGGTGTACCGGTCACCTTTGTAATAGGTATTCGTTTCAATGATAGCAGCATCCGGAAGGTCTTTTTCAAACAAGGCCTTTACCCATTCACGGGGAATGATATTGGGGCCGTTCTGCTCACCGGTGTGGAGTTTTACCCCAACCTTTCCGCTAATATCACCGTTCACTTTCTCATAAGCGGCTATCAGTCCTTCGGCCGACAGATTACGAGTGAAGTAAACAACCGCTTCTTCTCCGTCCCGCTGGGAGTAGGGGACATACTTGTTTCCATCCTTGACGGATGAGTTATTGGTCGTACCGCAGGCAGCGAAGATAAGTGCGGCGAGAATAAAAACAAACTTCTTCATGACGTTTCGTGCTAATGTTCTGCAAGTTAAGCATTTCCTTGGAATACTCCAAATAATCCGCTCCGACCAAGTGTCAGTCAGTACATCGGGCAGGAAATCTGACCCGCTCAATTCACAATTAAATGAAAATGCTTAAATTTGATACCTAAATAATCTGTTTTATGGCGAAAGACCGTTTTGACATCCAAGAAAAAGAAGGAGTATCCTTTATGACCGATGCCCTTGTAATCGTTGATAAAGAAACCGGTGTTAACTACCTATTCGTATGCCGTGGCTATGGCGGTGGTCTCACTCCGCTCCTTGACGCTAACGGCAAGCCCATCATCACCAAGGACGGCTATAAGAAGTGACCCGCATCCAATATACCGGCTCCAACTACGATGAGCTAAAAGCCCTCCTCGGCGACCGCCTACTGGCCCCGTACTTCTGCATGGGCATAACCATGCTGTCCATCCTCACCGAAGACGGCCCCATCACCGTCAACGAAGCCGACTATGTGGTAATAGGGGAGAACGGGGAAATCTCTATAGAATAACGCTCTAGGGTATTATCTTGTAACAAACTAATAATCAGTGCTTTATAACATGTGCATGCTTGCGTGAGAGACCTCTCCGGCAGGCTAGTGTGACAGTTCGGAGGCCGAAGGCCGACAGAAGGGGGCTCGCGCAAGCGAGGCGGGGATTAGAGGAGCATAGGAGAATCGAACTCCTCTACTTCAAGACCTTGACAAACCCCTCCGGAAGGCACACATTCTCTAGGCCGACGGCATCTGAAAATAGGGGAGCGATCTCCTTCTCCTTGAAGCCTGCTATTCCACACCCGATGCGCGTCACATAGAAGAACAGTTCAGGGTGTTCCGAGGCAAAGGAAATGAAAGAAGAAACGTAAGGCTCTATAGTCTCCACGCCGCCCTGCATTGTGGGAATGGCATAGCTCTGGCCGCGTAACCCCACGCCGCAGCCCATTACGGCGCCGAATTGACGCCAGGCAACGTAGGCTGCGCCACCACCGTGCATTCCTTCCAGATTGCTGCCGAACACGAAAACCTCGTCGGCCTTCAACTCACTGATTCGCTCCGGAGTGAATTCCGGGCGCTCGATCCCATTATATATCCTCTTTTCTTTCATATCGAGCACGAAGTTACGAAAATATACTGGAAAGACAGCGCGGAGAATTGAGTTCGAATCCCCAAAACTCCACCATAACTACGGTTCAGTGACCACGTTCTCATGGCTGTGATTGCAAAAAGCAATTGCACCTTTCACTAGGAGCACCAGGGCCCCCACGTACAAAGCAACGGAAACAACAATCTCAAACATAGCTCAAATCGATTAACTTCTGCAAAGCTAATGCTTGCTTGTGCCAAGATGTTGCTCAAGCTCAGAATTCCGTGAAAAAGTCGTAAATTTGCACCCTGTATGAGCACCACCAACGACAAATACCGCGAAGACCTCACCGCCTACCTCCTGGAAGTTGCTACCGGCAACGGGTATCTCAAGGGTACGCTGCTGGGGACGCCCGACCTGGACGAGGCCTGGCAGCGCTATGCTACGTCCTTCTACCCGGAGGCCGTGAAAGAGTTCAACGGTTATCCAGAGTACTGTCTGGCGTGTGCCGGGTATCTGGGTATGGCCGTTGCTCACCTCTGGGACAAGGACTGGCCCAAATACAAGGAGGCCCCCTACGGCTTCTTCCAGAGCGAGAGGGGCTTCGACGACATGGATGACTATATTACCGGCAACATCCTCAAGGAGAACAAACGCTGCGTTGCCGCCATGCAGTCTTTATCGGCCGAAACGTATCATTTCCTGATGAAATCCGGGGCCGAAGCCGGCACGGCCGAAGCCTACCGCTTCTTCTTGATCAGCATTGAGGTGATGTACAAGATGGGCGCCGCTATTGAGCTCAATCGCCTGGGGTACAAATTTGAAAAGGTATGGACCGGGCTGTCATAGAGCAGGCGTATGCTTTCTTTCACCAGAAGCTGAAGGTCTACGAGCACTCCACTTCCGAGAGGGAGATGGACCATATAGAGGATACGATTGCCGCCTATGCCGATGCCATGTCGCCGGCGCTGTTCCGGGAATTGTCCGGTGGCCGATCCGCCTTTCTGCATGAACACGCTGTGTTTCAGGCCGAACTGAAAGGAGCGGTTGAGGAGATGGAGGCCATGTTGGGTGCAGAGGATTAAGTTTTCGCAATTTTTTTACAAAATCCTTTGCAAATCCAAAAAAAGTACCTACCTTTGCAATCCACAAACGGGGTATTAGCTCAGTTGGTAGAGCGTTTGAATGGCATTCAAAAGGTCAGGAGTTCGATTCTCCTATGCTCCACAAAACAGAAAGTCAGGCAGTTGCCTGACTTTCTTTGTTTTGC